>JBBAAT010000084.1:0-9860 GCA_041658145.1 Bacteroidales bacterium
CTGTGGCATGGTCGGCTGTAAATGGAGTTATCAGCGACCCGAGAGAAATCACTGCTCATGATAAATTCCCGTTTGAAATCCCTCAGAGCAATACTGTGTATATTAAAAAAGGCGAAGACCGTTTCAACAATGGAACATGGAATTATGCCGATGTTGATAACCTGAACACCGACCAGATGTTTGCAGGAAATTTAACATACAATGTAAATAGCTCCGAAGCTGAAAAAATTATGCCTTATCTCTTTAAAGGCTTTGATGACAGTTTTTCTGAACGGGTAAAATCTGGCGATATCATTATTGCAGGAGTAAATTTCGGTTGCGGCAGTTCGCGCGAGCATCCTTCTGTAGGTCTTGCTTATGCCGGAATAAAGGCAGTTATTTGCAAATCGGTGAACAGGATATTTTACCGCTCTTCTGTTAACCAGGGGTTGCCGATACTTGTAGTCCCCGAAGCTGTGGATGCATACAAACAAGGCGATAAAGCAGATATTGATTTTGTAAAAGGCGAAATTCACATAAACAACAGGGTATTTAAATTCTCACCTTTGCCTTCTAAACTTATGGCAATATTTGATGCAAAAGGACTGGTGAATTATGTGAAGAAATTTATTGCTGCATAATTTCAAAAAACTTCAGGATATTATCCACTTCCGAATTCCAGAAAAGATAGTCGTGGCGGGCATTCGGCATGTTGAGTTTTATTTTTAAATCGGGATGATATTTTTTTAGCGAGTCGTAGAACATTATTGTTTGTTCGGGAGGCACAACCTGGTCAAGCATTCCATGAGCTAAGTAAATAGGTGTTTTATATTCTTTAATTCGCGAAATAGGATTATCCTGCTTTAACCAGCGTTCCTTAAACTTTTCAAAAGGTCCGTAAAAGCCGGTCATTAAGTTATCGGCAGGCATTTTTTCCTGAGCGTAATCTCCTGATAACGCTGCTGCGCCTTTAAATAATTCCGGAAAATCAAGCAATACAAGCGCAACACCTCTTGCACCGGTTGATAACCCTACTATATAGTTGCTTTCTTTTTTTAAAAGAAGCGAATATTTTTTTTGCAAAATTGGGATCAATGTGTCGGACAGCCATTTGCGGGTAGGGTAAGTTCTCCATTCGGCGCGGGTTTCCGGATAATTCTTTTCATGGTAAACACTTTTTCCCATATCCGGAAGTACAACACAATAACCTTTTTCCAGAACTTTGTTACATAAGGATGTTTTATTGCACCAGTCTTCAGCAGGGAAGTTCCAGCCGTGCAAAACCAGAAATGTGCCTTTTTTATTTTGACGTTGGATTTTTAAGAATACCTTGTGATTATTTATAATTAATGTAGTGTCATTTAAAGGTAGTTTGCCGTTGGAAGTATCAATAATCTGTTTTGCATTTAATTTATTTGCTGAATGAACTTCCTGTTTAATTGATAAAGAGAAAAAAAACAGTGAGGTAAGAAGCGCTAAACCTGCTAATGCGGGGATAATGGGGATAATAAAAAGCTTTTTTTTCACCTGCTTAAATTTTTACGAATCTACTTAATAAATAGCATATATTATGAATATTGTTGAAGGTTGATGGGTTGGGCTGCTTGTTGTGTTGTAAGTCATTGGTCTAAAGTTTTAAACCAATAACTAATCCCGATAGCTATCGGGACCATTGACCAAACCAGCTGCTCAACCTTTTAACCTAAAACCTGAATTGTTTCGGAATAAACGGTGTTGTTCAAGAATTCTGGTGGATGAATTTAAAAATCTTGTCTTTTTCAGAAGGCTGAAACCAATGTATTTCCGGTATTTTGCCAAACCATGTTAACTGCCTTTTAGCGTAACGGCGTGTATTGGTTTTAATATTTTCGATAGCTTGTTCAAGAGTAATAATCCCATCGAAGTATTCAAATATTTCTTTGTATCCAACGGTATTTAAGGCATTAAGAGTGCGTAATGAATATAGCCCGGCAGCTTCTTCAACAAGTCCATGTTCGATCATTTTGTCGGTACGGCGGTTAATAATTTCAAAAAGCTCGTCTCTTTGCCTGTTTAAGCCAATTATAATATGTCTGAAATTTCTTTGTTTTATTTCATTTTTGCGAAGCTGGGAATATTTTTTACCGGTAGTAAAACAAACTTCAAGAGCGCGGATCAAACGTGAAGGATTCTTAAGATCAACTTGTGCGTAATATTCCGGATCTGATTTCCAGAGTAATTTCCTCAGTGATTCAATGCCTTCATTTGCGTAAAGTGATTTAAAGTAATTACGGGTGGTTTCATCGGGGTCGGGCAGGTCGTCAATTCCGTGTATCACCGCATTGATATACAAACCCGAACCCCCTACCATTATTAGTTTGTCATAAGTACGGAACAACTCATTAATTCTGTTTACAGCATCGGATTCATACTTTGAAACATTATAATAATCATGAACAGAAAGATGACCTATAAAATGATGTTTAATATCATTTAATTCCTGTAAGGAAAGTGACGCTGTGCCAATTTTCATTTCCCTGTAAAACTGGCGCGAATCGGCAGATATGATTTCTGTGTGTAACAGTTTTGCTAATTCTATACTAAAGGATGTTTTGCCTACTGCTGTAGGTCCGGTGATAATAATCAGTAATTTCCTGGAATTAATCATCCTTTAAGCTATCGCTCGATTCTTCAGCAAATCCAACAATTTCGTCCCTGTCAGAGAATAGACCAAGTGAATCAGCATCATCGTCTTCTTTGAGATAGGCTTCGTCTTCCACGAAAATTTCTTCTGCCTCAAATATTGAAGATGATTGTGAGGAAATAAATGATCCGGCTTTTGGCAGTATTCCGGATTGCTTGACACACCTAGGGTATTTTATGCCTTTTTCAGATGGAACAATTTTGTAAAGTTCAATATAGAACTCGTACATGTTCATGAAATCGTAAACGTAAATAAATCGTTGATGTGGATCATCAATAAAATCAGAAAGTTTGCATTTGCCCATTAAAAGAGGCGCATTTTCATTATCGTCCCCCTCCTCACTCATATCTACCAGGGTGATCTCTTTCTTACGGTTCCATTTGCTGTTGGAAATATAGAAAGATGCCAGTTCTTTACCATCAAAACCAACAATCTGCAGGATAGCTTTGTGAAGATCCTCAAACGTACTGTTTGGCATGATCTCAATATCCCTGCAAAAATTATCAACGTCTTCCAATAATAACCTGAATCTGTAAACGTGCATAGTTAGGTGTTTTTATCTGTTTAGTTAAATAACGAATAAAATTAATAATTATTTACGAGTATAAAGATAATGTATTTTTTTTAAAAATGCAACACTTTATTAAAAAAAAATCATATTTTTAAAAATTTACATTTTACATTTTAATTTTTAAAATTTGAAATAAATTACAGAATCGTGATATTATATACAGACACTACTTTGCCTGTGTAACAAGTCGGGGGAGTTTCATTATTTCCCCCTAAATCCTTTAGCCGTCAGGCTAACATTATTCTTTGTAATATTATCAATGGTTTTAAATTGCCCCAGAGGGGCTTTCTGTTTATAGCAAATATTTATCAAAAATATCAAAGCTCCAGCGGAGCGCCCTGATAATTATTCATACCAATCAAATAAATATTTTTCATTGTATTCAATATCGAATTTCTTCAATAATTCGAGGTATTCTTCTTTAAATGATTTCTTTTTATGATGTTCTTCCTGATTTTTTATATAATTTATCACATCGGTTAATTGCGAGTGCGAATAGGTAAAAGAACCGAATCCCTCCTGCCAATAAAACATACCCTTAATCCATCTTTTTTCTTTAATAAACAATGATGTTGCGGTTTTGATATCCCGAACCAAATCGGAAATGCAAATGTTGGGTTTGAATCCTATAAAAATATGTGTATGGTCCGGCATGCAATTTACCGCTAATAATTTTTGTCCGCGATTTTTTATAATACCCGTTATGTATTTATGGAGTTCTTCTTTGTTTTTTTGCGGAATAATATTTTCGCGACATTGAGCAGCAAAAACAATTTGATCATACATTTGTGAATAGGTGTTTGCCATATTTACTCACAATATTAATTGATTCTTAAAGGTGTTCGTGAGATCCCTGCCCGACTGTGTCATTCAGGCGGGGCTACGCTAAGTTACAGGACGCTCCTACGGAGCTTTTGGTTAATAATAATATTTGTTTCTATAAACAGTCAGCTACTCCGTAGCAAAAATATTTATTAATTTTTTTTATCAATCCCTCACATGCGGAATTGTTTATTTCCCCCTTTTTGTTACACACTCAAATTACTTTGCCTGCTTCAGTCCAAGTTTTTTGCCTTCAAGAATCATCAGTTTTTTTGCTTCTTCAAAGTTGTTTTTAATCACACCATCCAGGATAGCTTCACGTATTGCATTTTTAATAATGCCCACTTCCCTGCATGGGGCTAAGTTATAAAACTTCATGATATAGGTGCCATCAATTGGTGGTTGCCAGTTGCGAATCCTGTCTTTTTCTTCAATTTCCGTCAATTTGGAGCGAACAAGCTCGAAATTTTTCATAAAACGGGAAACTTTATCCTGATTTTTTGATGTGATATCTGCTTTGCAAAGTGTCATCAGGTCGTCTATTTCATCTCCTGCTTCAAAAAGAAGTCTTCGTACTGCCGAATCAGTGGCGATTTCTTCCGAAAGCGCTATGGGACGTAAATGAAGCAGGACAAGTTTTTGCACATATCTCATTTTATCATTGAGCGGTAATGTCATTTTTCTGAATATGGAAGCAACCATTTTACTGCCCTTAAAATCGTGTCCATGAAATGTCCAGCCTGTTTTTTTGTCAAATTTTTTTGTTGCCGGTTTGCCAATATCATGCAATATAGCTGCCCAGCGAAGCCAGAGATTGTCAGAATTTGCAGCGATCTTATCCAATACCTCAAGTGTATGGTAAAAATTATCTTTGTGCCCTTTCCCTTCGATTATTTCTATTCCTTTAAGAGATTCTATTTCGGGAAAGATAAGTTGCAGGAGTCCGGATTTACTGAGCAACTTGAATCCTAATGATGGAACAGGTGATAAAATAATCTTATTCAATTCATCGCTGATCCTTTCTTTTGAAATAATGCTGATCCTTTCTTTCACCTGAGATATGGCAGAAAAGGTTTTTGTTTCAATATGAAAATCAAGTTGGGTGGCAAACCTGATGGCTCTCATCATTCTTAGCGGGTCATCGGAGAATGTTATAAGCGGATCGAGAGGGGTACGAATAATGCCATTTTTCAAGTCATCCAGTCCATTAAATGGATCAATAACTTCTCCGAAACTTTCTTTTTGCAGACTGATAGCAAGGGCATTGATAGTAAAATCTCTGCGATTCCGATCGTCCTGTATGCTGCCGTCTTCAACAACAGGTTTTCGCGAATTACTTCTGTACGATTCTTTTCGGGCGCCAACAAATTCAATCTCCATATCGTCCTTATGGATCATTGCAGTGCCAAATTTTTTAAAAACCTGCACTCTCACAAACGGTCCGATTTTCAGAGCAACTTTTCCGGCAAGTTCAATTCCACTTCCGTTCACAACAATATCGATGTCTTTGGAGGGGCGACCTAATATCATATCCCGTACAAAGCCACCGGTCACATAAGCTTCAACACCTGTATTTGTAGCTGTTTCAGAAATAAGGTTCAATATGGGAAGTCCCGGTGAGATTTTCAATGCAAGGTTTTTTATTTTCGGATTATTGTGTAATCGCCGCCCTTATTGAGTTTTATCATAGTTGATACTTTCAGTTGCCTGATCTTATTCTGATCAATTTTGACGACATAATCAACTTCCTGAATAATTTTTTCCGGAATTTTGCTAAACATTAAAGGAGTTGGTTCTCTTGAAATATTAGCCGATGTAGACACAATTGGCCTGCCGAATAATGTGATAAGTTGCATACAAAATTCGTCTTTAACAATCCTGACAGCAATACTTTTATCGGCTGCTGCCACATTACGTGCAATATTTTTTGCTTCAGGGTAAATAATGGTTGTTGGTTCTTCAAGGTTATTGATAAGGTCCCATGCAATATCAGGAATATCTTTAACATATTCTTTCAGCATGTCGTGATCACTTACCAGAATAATCAGACTTCTATTTGCTTTGCGTCTTTTGATTTTAAAAATTTTATCAACTGCTGCAGAATTTGTCGCATCACAACCAATTCCCCATACTGTATCGGTAGGATAGAGGATGATGCCACCTTTCTCCAGTACATGTATGGTATTAGTAATTTCATTCAACATAATAATATTCAGTTTTTAATTGTTTTTATATTACTATTTCCCTTGGTATAACAAAATGATTTAAATGTTTAGCTGCCTTTGTATCAGGCATTGTTCCCACAATTTCTACAATCAACACAGCAAAGTTAATTAACCGTTCTTCAAGATCATATTTATTCATATAATTACTTTTAAGTCGGGTTTATTTTCTTCTAAAATCTTAAATCGTTAATCCTTGTTCATTATTCTATTTTTTGTTACCACTCACATGAAAGTTTTTAATAAGTTTTCAGTTTGTATAGTATATGCGCATTCGAAATGATTCTCCGGACATGATTTCAGCCCGTGAAGTCCGCAAGGCCTGCATTCCAGAGGCTCATCAGTTTGAATAATAGTTGATTTTTCCGACAAGGGTCCAAAACCAAACTCCGGTATGGTAGAACAATACACGGCTGATACAGGTGCATTCATTGCTGATGCAATGTGCATAGGGGCTGAATCATTCACGAAATTCATTTTTGCATTTTTCATAAGAGCAGATGTTTCCAATAGGTTTAACTCTCCTGCCATATTCTCAATGCATTGATGCCTGGATTCTCCGATAATTTCATCGCATAAAACCTTATCAGTTTCTGAACCTATAAGGCAAATATACATGGTTTCCTTAATGCTTCTTATAAATTCCATCCACTTTTCTTTAGGGTATTGTTTCGTAAACCAGACAGAGGCAGGAGCAATACAAATATATTCTTTATGGCTGAATATTTCAACCCTCTGGTAATCCTTTACAGTAGGGTATAAGCGCGGCATTACACGACTTTGATCCCCATACTCTGCAATAAGGGACAAATTCCTGTCAATCTCATGGTTTTGAAAATTCTCTTTTCCGATTATATGTTTTACTCTTTTACTGAAAAAAACAGAAAAAGGATTTTTTTTAAATCCAATGGTGCGCTTAGCTTTTGAAAGAGCAGTAACGATGCCTGAAGAACCAAACCTGTGAAGGTTTACAACAAGATCGTAATGATTGCTGCGAACTTGCCGGATAATCGTAAGTATATTTTTGTATTTGTTGTTTTTTCTGTCCCATACAATCACATCGTTAATGAAGGGATGTCCGTTAAAAAGTTCTTCATTACCTTTTCTGAGAAGAAAATCAATACCTGCATCAGGAAAAACCAGGTGAAGCTTTTCAGCGACAGGAGTAGCAAGTATCACATCGCCTAAAAATGCTGTTTGTATAATTAATATTTTCTTCACTGCAAGTATTTAAAAAAAATTAGTCTGTTGTCTTTGGTTTGCCTGCCTGCCGGCAGGCAGGGGGCAGCCGGTTTGGTTAAAAGTCAATGGTTAATGGTACTAACCCAAGACCATTAACCTAAAACCAAACTGGCAGCTATAGACCATAAACTTTCAACCAGAACAGTTACAAAAAATGTACAAAGGTACTATTTGGGGGTTTTTTATACAAATTTACATGAATTTTAATAAATATCTGTATTATTCAGTTTTTAAACCAGCCTGCCGCCTGCCTGTCCGGTAGGCAGGGCTGGCAGGTAGTTTATTTCAACAGAATCAAACTTTTTCATCAGGTCATAGATGTTTGAAGAATTATTTTTTCTCACGCTGAAAACTATCTTGCATTTTAATGCAAAATCTGTAGAAATAATTTCTATACCATTATCCTTAATGGTTTTCATTACATCGTTCATCACCGGGTAGTCGTACAGGATTTCATACACATCATTCACTGTTTTTGTAACTATTTGTGTATTATTCAATGCATCAAGTGTGGCGCTTTTATATGCATTAATAAGTCCCGGTATTCCAAGCAATGTTCCGCCAAAGTACCTGACCACCACAATAAGAATGTTTGTAAGGTCTTTCGAGAGGATCTGGTTATATATAGGTTTTCCTGCTGTTCCCGAGGGTTCGCCGTCATCATTTGTACGGTAAATTAGCTTATCAAAACCAATTCGGTATGCATAACAATGATGGCATGCATCATGATATTCTTTCCGTATGTTAACCAGAAGCGACTTCGCTTCTTCTTCAGTATTTACAGGGTATGCGAGGGCAATGAATTTACTCCCGCGGTCTTTAAACAGTCCTTTTGAAACTTTATCAATGGTTTTATAAGTGTCTTCAAAAAGCATTATTTAGTGTCTGTATATAATGTCAATACAAAACGTCATTGCGAACCATGAGGAACGAAATGGGAAGCAATCTTATGTAGTGTGCTTTCCCGAAATTTCGGGATTGAGATTGCTTCGGTCGTACCTTCCTCGCAATGACGTTCTAATTGAGTTTTTAGAGATGCCCTATTTTTAAGTATGGTTAATTTATTATTTTTAAAATAGGTTTCCGACTTAATTATACCAGCGATTTCAGGCGCTTTAACACCTCCATGGAATTTAATATCCCCGGTAACGATTCTTGCTTCGTCCCAGATTCCCGCGTCAATAAAGCTTTGCAGAAATTGCCCGCCGCCTTCGATGATCACCGATTGGATTTTCTTTTTATAAAGCGCTTCACATACATGGTTTGCTAAATTATTTTTAAAATTAATTCCAATATATTCCGCCTTATTTGATTTGTAATGGCTGTTTTCGTGCGAAGTCAGCACTATGGTTGGGATGCTTCCGTCAAAAAGGTGCAAACTCGCAGGTAGTCTTAAGTTTTTATCCAGAACTATTCTTATTGGACTCTTCCCTGTCCAATCCCTTGCATTTAATCTCGGATTGTCAAGCAATGCAGTATTGGTGCCCACCATAATGGACTGTTCTTCTGTTCGCCATTTATGAACTAAAACCCGGATTTCTTCGCTTGATATCCAGACCGGCTTTGCTTCCGCATTAATATCCCTGTTTATTCCGATGAATCCATCAGATGTCTGCGCCCATTTAAGGATAATATAAGGTCTTTTCTTTTCGTGATAAGTAAAAAAACGTCTGTTCAATTCCCTGCATTCATCATCAAGTATTCCTGAAATAACTTCAATACCTGCTGACTTTAATTTCCGAATGCCCTTTCCTGCAACTTCTCTATATGTATCAACATTTCCGATTACGACTTTAGGAATACCAATTCGGATGATCAGGTCGGTGCAGGGAGGTGTTTTCCCAAAATGTACACAAGGCTCAAGGTTTACAAATAATGTAGAACTTTTTAATAATTCAGTGTCTTTTACTGAATTGATTGCATTCACTTCTGCATGCGGGCTGCCATATTCCCTATGATATCCTTCTGCGATAATTCTTCCATTATGAACTATCACGCATCCTACCATCGGATTGGGCGCTACATTGCCTAAGCCATTTTCTGCAAGAGTTATGCAGCGCTTTATATAATTTATTTCTTCGTTCACGCTGACAAAATTACATTTTTTACCATTATTGATAGGGAAAAATAAAAAAAACTAAATATTATTTTGATGTGCTGGGTTCTGATAACAATTAGAATCAAACTATTATGCATAACCGAATTGTAAACCGCAAATGTCACTCAGAGCCAGCCATTGCGTGAGCTCATATCTTTGCAAAATTAATAATTTTAACAATCTAAAAACACAAAAGTACAAACGTAAAACAGCGAGGGCTAAACAAGTTTATTAACTATGTTG
>JBBAAT010000085.1:0-9800 GCA_041658145.1 Bacteroidales bacterium
ATGAAAATCTTTACCTTATCGCCGTTCAATGCCCGGTTAGTGTTATTAGGAGTTATTAAAACGTCCTCTCCCCCGTCTTCAGGAATAATATAAGCTTTTCCGGTTGATTTCATATCCACAATGCCTGTAATGAACGACTTTGCAGAACTGTGAAACTTAACAAGCGCAGAATTGATTTGATATTTCCCTTTTTTTACTTCAATTAGCGATCCTCTGCCTGTAAGGTCGGAAAGAAGCGTATTCAAAAGCTGTTTGTTTCCCTTGTCGCTGATGGAAAGCCGGCCGGATACCTGCTTATAGTTAAACGATTGGCTTGGATTATTGGCAAAGACTTTAAGTATGTCATTTACTAATTGATCCTGTGTATTCGAGTGTTTCTTTTTCGTATGCCCCATATAAAAATGATTTTTGTAAAGATAGTAATTGTTTAGTTTCACCACGTTGTTGGGTGTGATGATTTAGATTTTTCCCCCTTGGATTATTGAAAATATTTTACCTTTGTTTTTAGTTCACGGATTCAGGTATTATGTAAAAGCTACATATTACAGCGGAGAAAAAGTTGAAAAAACAGGTAATATAACATTAGTCAGATAAAATAAATTGCAAGATAAAAAATGAAAATGTTAAATATCAAAACATAAATGCCGCACTAAATAATTAAAACTATGAGAAAAATACTATTAATATTATCAATCATTATCCAATTTTCAATATTCAGTAATCAGTCAAATGCACAACCTTTTCAGAAAACTTTTGGCGGACCCAGTGCCTGGAATAATTTTGGCAGGTCGGTATTACAGGATACAATTGACGGGGGCTATACTATTGCAGGGTTTACAAATGATTTCGGAGCAGGAGTAGGTATTTATCTGATACATACGGATATTAACGGAAATACTTTATGGTCAAAACAATATGGTAATGATGCATCTGGCCAATCAATCCGGCAAACCTTTGACGGCGGCTATATTATTTCAGGAATAATATTAAACGGCTCATTTCATTATTATGCAATCCGTACAAATAATAATGGAGATACATTATGGACAAAGACCTATAATAATGGCACCGGGGCAGGTGCAATGAGTGATGCTCCCATGTCTGCCTGGCAAACTACTGATGGGGGCTTTGCTTTTACAGGATATTTTGATGCAAACAATTGTTTTGGCTTAATCCGCACGGATGCTAACGGAGACACTTTATGGACAAAAGCTTACGGCGCAAGTTGTCCCTTAGGTTGCGGTGAACATAGTTATTCACTTCAGCAAACTGCTGATGGCGGCTTTATTATCTGCGGATATACATTTAGTTTTGGAGCAGGCGATTATGATGTTTATTTAGTAAAGACCGACAATATGGGAAATATAGTATGGACAAAAACTTATGGTACAACAGGCGTTGAGGAGGCTTATTCAGTTCAACAAACCACTGATGGCGGATATATTATTACAGGAAAAACACAGCCAGGCGGCATTCTTTCTCCAGCAGATGTTTTTTTAATTAAAACCAATTCTACCGGTGATACTTTATGGACAAAAACTTATGGGGCAGGTGGAGAGATTGGCTTTTCGGTTCAGCAAACCACAGACGGCGGATATATTGTGGCAGGCTTTACAATTAGTTTCGGTGCAGGAGGCGAGGATGTGTATTTAGTCCGAACAGATGCTAACGGAGACACTTTATGGACAAGAGCTTATGGAGGAGCTTCTGAAGATTTTGGTATGTCAGTTAAGCAATCCGCCAGCGGAGGCTTTATTATTACAGGACAAACCAGCAGTTTTGGTGCCGGAGGCATTGATGTTTATGTAATCAGCACCGATGCTGATGGTTATAGCGGTGGCTGTAATGAAACCGGAACAAGTACAATAGTAGGAAATCCGTCGTTTATTATAGGTTCGGGAGGAAGTATTTTAAGTTCAGGTGCAACAGTTAATAATACTGCCATAAATGTAAATTCCCTGACATCTATTGATAGTGTATTATGCAGTCCCTGTATTAATTTGTCTGTAATCTCTGAAATTTCAACAGATGTTACCTGTAATGGTTTTTCCGATGGAACAATTACAATAACCGTTTCAGGTGGTACAGGCACAATTGAATATTCAATTGATGGAGGAACCACTTTTCCTGATACTACCGGTGTTTTTACAGGTTTAAGTCCCGGTATTTATAATATAGTGGTCAGGGATTCTATGGGCTGTATTCAAACAGGAAGCACAATTACAATTACTGAACCCAATCCTGTTATTGCTAATATTGCTGGTAATATTACTATCTGTGCAGGCGACAGTACTGTACTTACTGCTTCGGGAGGGAATAATTATTTATGGAGTACAGGTGATACCACACAGTCAATAACAATTGATACTTTAATTAATTCGAATTATTCTGTAATAGCATTTGTTGGTATTTGTTCAGACACTGCTGTTGTTACAGTAACAGTTAATCCTGTGCCTGTGGCAGATGCAGGAGCAGATAAAAATGTTTGTGAAGGTTCAATAATTCAATTACAGGCAAGTGGCGGTACTGCTTATCAATGGCAACCCGCAACATATTTAAACAATCCTGCAATTTCTAATCCTTTATGTACGCCGCAAGATACTATGATGTATGTGGTAACAGTGAGCAACGGTAATTGCAGCGATATGGATACTGTTTGGGTTTATACATTCCTATTGCCATCAGTTGAAGCAGGTAGCGATGTTGAAATTAATATTGGAGATAATACTCAATTACAGGCAACAGGAACAGGGCTGGGATTGGTTTACAACTGGTCACCTACAACTGATTTAAGTTGTACAGATTGTGATAACCCCGTTGCAAATCCAACACAAACTACTATGTACTACGTAACCGTTACAGATAATAATGGATGTTCAGCAACAGATTCAGTGAAAGTAACAATAGATATTAAATGCGGGGAAGTATTTATTCCTGATATTTTTTCACCAAACGGAGATGGTAAGAATGATGTGTTAAAAGTATTTAATAATTGTATAAAAGAAATGAATTGGATTATTTATAACAGGTGGGGTGAGAAGGTGTATGAAAGTAATAATGTGCAGGAAGGTTGGGATGGCTCATATAAAGGTAAGCCTGCGATGAGCGGGGTTTATGTATATTATTTGAATGCAAAATTAATAAATGGCGAAGAGGTTAAAACCAAAGGCAATGTAACATTAATCAGATAACAAAATTTTAAAAAAATGAAAAGAATAACATTTATTTTTATTTTTAGTTTGATCATAAATCAATTAATCGGACAGGATATTCATTTCTCCGAATTCAATTTGTTTCCCTTACAGACTAATCCCGGACAAACAGGTCTTTTCAGTGGTGAAGAACGAATAGCTTTGATTTATAAAAATCAATGGGAAAGTTTCGGTGCCCCTTATAAAACCTATGCTATATCAATAGATGGAAAAATTAAAAAGAAAAAGTGGAAAAATGGATGTATAGGCATTGGCCTTTTTTTATTTAATGATAAAGCAGGCACATCTGAATGGAAAGCAACACAAGCCAGTGCATCAATATCGGGGATGGTAATATTAAATAAACATCAAATCATGTCAGGCGCGATACAGGGAGGATATTCATATCAAAATATCGGGAATACTGATTTGCATTGGGGAAATCAATATGATGGGATGAATTATAACCCATCGCTGGAGGGTGAGCAAATAAACAGAAACAGTTTCGGTTATGCTGATTTTTCGACAGGATTAGCATGGTATTATATGAAATCTGCTTCAACTCTGAGCTCAAATGATAATATCTGGTTTAATGCAGGTATTGGATTTTTACATGGAAATCACCCGAATATTGAGTTTCAGAATGTGACAGATGAAAAATTAAAAAGCAAACTCATATTAACAGCTTGCGGACATATTGGGTTAGAAAATACTAATTTTGGTCTTAGGCCAAATTTATTTTATGCACATCAGGGTAATTTTAATGAAATAAATATAGGTTTAATGTTTCGTTATATGGTAAAAGAAGAATCGAAATATACCGGTTTTATAAAAGCATCGGCATTTTCGTTCGGCTCGTATTATAGATATAGAGATGCAATAATTCCGGCAGTATTCCTTGAGTATGATAAATACGCATTAGGAATCAGCTATGATATTACTCTTTCAAAATTAACTTCGGCAAATAATGGAAGAGGAGGCATAGAAGTATTTTTACAATTTACTAATCCCAGTCCTTTCAGAAAAGCAGGGATTATTAATTGTCCGGTTTTCCAATAGTAATAATCTTTTAAATTAAAAAATTATGAAAAAAATTAAACTCACTTTTACACTTTGCATTTTGCTATTTGCATTTTGCATTAAAGCCAACGCTCAGAGTGCCTGGACACAGAAAACCGATTTCGGTGGAACAGCAAGGTGTTATGCCGTAGGTTTTTCTATTGGCACAAAAGGATATATCGGAACAGGAACACTTGACTTTGGCGGAGGTACAAAAGATTTCTGGGAATGGGATGGTGATCCTGCTTCTCCTTCCTATAATACATGGACTCAAAAAGCCGATGTCGGCGGACAGGAAAGACTTTTTGCCGTGGGCTTTTCTATCGGTTCAAAAGGATATATTGGAACAGGAAGCGATGGCAACACCAACGTAGGTATGACAGATTTCTGGGAATGGGATAGTGATACTGCTTCTCCTTCCTATAATACATGGACACAAAAGGCTCCTTTTCCCGGTGCTGCACGTTTTGGAGCAGTAGGTTTTTCTATCGGCACAAAAGGATATATTGGAACTGGCCGTTGTGACCCCAACTATTATAAAGATTTCTGGGAATACAATTCTGCCAATGATACATGGACACAAAAAGCCGATTTCGGCGGAACAGCAAGAGCCCATGCTACGGGATTTTATTACCTTGATGAAGGATATATCGGAACAGGATATTTCGTGGATACAACCGTTCACTATTATAAAGATTTCTGGCAATATAACCCTGCAAATGGTATATGGACACAAAAAGCCGATTATGCAGGGCTAAAAAGAATTTGTCCCAGCAGTTTTTCAATCAGCAAAAACGGGTACATCGGTACAGGACAAGATACTACGGGGTCTTGCAATACCACAAAAGATTTTTGGAAGTATGACATGCAAAATGATACCTGGATTCAGGTAGATGATCTTACAGGTGCGGTAAGAGAAGGCGCAGTGGGTTTTTCTATCGGTATGAAAGGATATATCGGTACTGGCCACACTTTTACCCAATCACCCTACTTCAACGGGTTTGATAAAGATTTATGGGAATACGACCCTTTTCCTGTCGGTATCTCTGAACTTTCAGTAAACACGGTTAAAGTTACTGTTTATCCTAATCCTGTTTACGAATCGGTTATATTTACCATTGAAGGATTACAGTCAAATCAACCTGTTGAAATACAACTTTACAATGCAACAGGCAAAGCTGCCGGGCGCTTTACTTTTTCCGGTTCACGGTATATAATGAGCCGTAAAGGTTTACCGGCGGGGATATATCTGTATAAAATTCTTAACAACAGTAAAGAAATTGATAGCGGAAAACTTATTATAGAATAGAATAAAGAGGCTACTCCAAAAAGCCAAATTTATAAAAAATGTTACAAAATCGCGAACCTCACCTGCCGTGGGCAGGAACACGAAAACCCGCAAAAGCCTGAAAACACTGGAAAATCCATTTAGTGAAATTTTGTGTTTTAGAACTTTTATGGCAGAAAAGGACTTTTTGGAGTACGTTCAATCAATAATAAAAATAACCAATATTAAAAACCGGAAACGAGGACATCAGCAGCAAATAACAGTTTAGCAGTACACCATACAACGTAAAATGATTATGAACACTATAAAGATTGTTTCAATTTGTTTTTTGCTGTTTTTAACGGCATGTTCAAATAATACTAAGAAAGAAGAAGGAGGCAAGGATAATCAATCCAAAGAGAATCCTTATGCTAAAGCTGAGATAGATATTAAAACCTTTCAGACAGATACCATTGGATGGGGGTATGATATTTATATCGATGGAAGTCTTTATATACATCAGCCACATAAACCGGCTCTTCCAGGCATCCATGGTTTTAATAACGAAAAAAGTGCACAAAAAACAGCAGAACTGGTTGTTTCTAAAATCAGGAAAAATATCCTTCCGCCTACATTAAGTGTAGGAGAAGCAGATAGTATTACAAAACTCACAATAAGTGAAAAAAAGAATAATTAAATGACTGAATGAATTAAACTCTTTTTTCCTCCTTCTCTTCTTTTGTTTTCAACCTATTACTGTTAATTTCTTATCGTAAGTTTGACGCCGATACGATAATTATCGGGACAACACAAAACCTGCCTGCCCCGATGAAATCGTGACTCATGAACCCACATGATTTTTTTTCATAAGGTACTTGAATATTTATTAAAATTCATGTAAGTTTGTGGAACTTTTTTACAATGGTTAATGCCGATAGACAATATATTTAATACAATTTATTGGACTATTATATATTGCTAATCGGTATTATTTTGATAAAGAAATCAAATAATAAATAAAAATGAATATCCGTATTTGTATCTAAAAATTAATAAAAATATGAAAATCAATTTATTTACCCCTACCCCTAAAGGGAGCAAATTGATTTTCTTCACACCCTTTAGGGACGGGGTAAATGAAGAAAATCAATTGAAGCAATTAGGCATATAAAGGGATATTCATATAAATAAAAATGGACAATAAAACCCAAACATAAAAATCACAAATTTAGACCATAAATAAAATGAAGAAAATAATTTACACACTTACAATATTGCTTTTTAGCGGCATTGTATCATTCGGACAAATACCTGGTTGGCCCTGGGCAAAAAACATTGGCGGAAGTAATTATGATCAGGGCAACAGCATTACCACCGATGGCTTTGGCAATGCGTATCTTACAGGAGGATTTAAAAGTTCTGCTATCACCTTTGGCAGCGCTACTTTAACGAATGCAGGTAATTATGATGTTTTTATAGCCAAATATGATCCCTCCGGAAATGTGCTATGGGCGCAACGTGCAGGAGGAAGTGGAGATGATTGGGGCTATAGCATAACTACTGATAGCTTAGGTAATGTATATCTTACAGGGATGTTTAAAAGTTCCACAATCACCTTTGGCAGCACTACTTTAACAAATGCGGGCAGCAATACACGCGATATTTTTATTGTAAAATACGATCCCTCCGGAAATGTGTTATGGGCGCAAAACGCAGGAGGAAGTAATGATGATTCTGGTAACAGTATTAGTGCCGATAGCTTAGGTAATGTATATCTTACAGGAAACTTTAAAAGTTCCGTCATCACCTTTGGCTCTACTACTTTGACGAATGATACTACTAATGGTACTCCTGATATGTTTTTTGTGAAATATAATGCAAACGGAAATGTGTTATGGGCGCAACGTGCAGGTGGAACCGGTGGCGATGATGGCAACAGCATTTCTACAGATAGCTATGGTAATATATACCTTACAGGGTATTTTCAAAGTTCAGCCATCATCTTTGGCAGCTATACTTTAACGAATACAGGTAGTTATGATGTTTTTATAGCCAAATATGATCCCTCCGGAAATGTGTTGTGGGCAAAAAGCGCGGTAGGAAGCGGTATGGATTTCAGCACAAGCATCACCACCGATAGCTTTGATAATGTATATCTTACAGGATGGTTCGTAAGTTCCACTATCACTTTTGGCAGCGATACTTTAACGAATGCGGGAGGAGGTGTATATCCTTATGATATTTTTATTGCCAAATACGATTCTTCAGGAAATGTATTATGGGCGCAACGTGCAGGTGGAACAGGTAGCGATGCTGGCAACAGCATTTCTACAGATAGCTATGGTAATATATACCTTACAGGGTACTTTAATAGTTCTGCTATCATTTTTGGCAGCGATACGTTAATAAATGCGGGTATTAGTGATATTTTTATTACAAAATACGATTCCTCCGGAAATGTGCTATGGGCAAAACGCAACGGTGGCAGCTTAGATGATAATGGATATAGCATTGCTATAGATGATTTTGATAACGGATATATTACAGGAATGTTCAAAAGTTCCGCTATCGCCTTTGATAGCGATACTTTGACGAATGCCGGAAATTATGATATTTATATTGCTAAACTTAGCATTGCAGATAACAACGGGCCTGTTTGTGAAGGATCGTCACTTTCATTGACTGCTTCTACTGTTTCGGGAGCTACATATTCATGGTCAGGACCGGACGGATATATTTCATCATTACAAAACCCTACTGTAAGCGACAGCGCTACAACAACAATGACCGGAATATATAGTGTTACCGTAACTGTCGGTGGGAGTGCAATTGCCACAGGATCAACCAACGCTACAGTTTACAGCATACCGGTAGCGCCAACAGCTGGAAATAACGGACCTGTTTGTGAAGGATCAATACTGTTTCTTACTGCCGATACAGTTTCTGGGGCAATATACGCTTGGACAGGGCCAAATGGATTTGCATCTTCACTACAAAACCCTGTTATAAGTGATAGTGCTGTTTTAACAATGACTGGAACATATTACGTTTCAGTAATTGTTAATGGATGTGTTAGCCCGGAAGATTCTACAAGTGTTGTTATAGATTCAATACAAACCGTGCCTGTTATAACTCCAAGCAGTAACATAACATTTTGTCAGGGCGACAGCGTTATTTTAACATCAAGTATTGCAGATCATTATCTATGGTCTGATTCTTCAACAACGCAATCTATAACAGTTTTAGATTCGGGAGTATATACTGTTATTGTTTCAGATAGTATTGGTTGTTCCGCAACTTCCTTGCCCACAGTTGTTACTGTATATTCTAACCCTGTTACTCCAACAATCACTCAGCTTGGAGATAGTTTGCAATCATCAGCTGCAGCAACTTATCAATGGTATTTGAATGGCGTTGTCATTAATGGTGATACATCACAAATATGTACACCAACACAAAACGGAGATTATACAGTTGTTATAACCGACAGTAACGGATGTTCTGCAATTTCTCCTGCATTTAATTATACTTACGTTGGAATTAATAATATTGATAATGAAGATTTAATTATAATATTCCCAAACCCAACAGGCAGCAACTTTACAATAAAAGTCCCGCCGGCAACAAGGCAGATCAAAATTTTAAATTCAGTTGGACAATTGTTGTCCCGCACATGCGGGATTGAAGGGCAAAAAAATCTTGACTTTGAACTCGCATACAATGGTATATATTTTATACAAATCACAATGGATAAACAGGTAATCACAAAGAAACTGATTGTGTGCAAATAATAACGGCTTTAGCGTTCGTTGCGTTAAGGATTAGAAAACCTATTTGATTATTTTATGAAATTCATCGGCATCATACCTGCACGCTACCAGTCTTCACGGTTTCCGGGAAAAGCGCTGTTTATTATTGAGGGAAAAACTATGATCCAGCGGGTTTATGAGCAGGCAAAAAAGTCTGCGGTTCTCTCTGAACTATATGTAGCAACGGATGATGCAGGCATTGAGAATCATGTAAAGAATTTTGGCGGCAATGTGGTGATGACATCTAAAGATCATTCATGCGGAACCGACCGCTGTAACGAGGCTTTCCATATCATTAACAATTCAGGAATGTACTCATCCGATGATATCGTGATAAATATTCAAGGTGACGAACCCTGCATAAACCCACAACAGATTGAACTTGTAGCATCATGTTTTAAAAATGATGATGTAAAAATTGCTACACTTGTCAGAAAAATGGACTCCATGGAAGATATTCTTAATCCAACAGTT
>JBBAAT010000086.1:0-9743 GCA_041658145.1 Bacteroidales bacterium
CTTTCCTTGCCTTTTGCTCCAAAAAATCCTGTTTTTTCAACTTTTATCTCATAAGAAGTGTTTCCAAGAAATTTTGTTTTGTCGAATTGATACAAACCTGTGGCATCAGTGGTATCTATCACAATTGTACCATCTGAACCCATTAAAGTAACAACAGCGCCTTTGATCATTGCCTTTGTACTATCATTACATACCTTTCCCTGCAAAGTAAAAATTAAAGGTGGCATGTAGAATGAGTATATGTCGTCGCTGCCTTTACCTCCCTTTCGATTTGAGGAAAGGTAGCCTTTTTCAAGCTTAGCTTCAAAAACAATAGCAAAATCATCACCGGCAGAATTGATGGGATATTTCATATTAACCGGTTTTCCCCATGAATCTCCGGATTTTTCGACTTTAAAAATATCAAGTCCACCCATACCGATATGACCATTGGAAGAAAAAAACAAAGCGCCGTCATCGCGAATGAATGGATACATTTCGTCACCTTCAGTATTAATATTTGGACCGAGATTGATCGGTTTATCCCATGGTTTACTTTTCTTGGTGCGTTTTACCATCCATATATCTTTGCCACCATAACCGTCTGGCATATCCGAAGAAAAGTACAAAATCAGTTCATCATCCGTAATTGCAGGATGACCTACTGTAAAACTGTCTGCTGATAAGGAAACAATATCGGGAAGATCCCATGAAGTACCTTTTTTCTTTGTAATATAAATTTGGCAACCTAATTGTTTTTTCTTTTCCACACCACAGCGTGTAAAATACATTTCTGTTGTTTTTGCATTTAAACAAGCTGCACCTTCATTAAATTTTGTATTTATATTTTCCCCCACAGAAACAGGAGAACTCCATGTTCCCTTTTTATCCTGAGCCGTGAGATAAAGATCCGAGAAACTTTGTCCGGTCCAAGCGTCATAATCATTTCCCGTAGAACCGTCGCGGGCAGAAACAAAAATCAGTGATCTGAATTTTTTATCAGCATAGGTGGAGGCATAATCCATATTTTCTGTATTCATCTGCTTCATATTTTCCACCTCATAACGCGTAGGATTGTCTTTCCATTGCTGAGCCAGAGTACATGATTCAGCCCCTTTAGCGCCTCGTGTATCAGAAGGGACAAGATTTTTGTATGAATTATACGGAGCAACAGCGTCATCGTATTTTTCATTTGTTTTCAGCATGTCAGCATAGTAAAGAGTAGCCAAAGGATCCGGATATTTCACACCTATGGCCTTTTTATACCATACTTCAGCTTGTTTTGTGTTATTTGTCCAGCGGTAACACTCTGCTATCTGATAAATAATACGAGCTTTTTCGGCTCTATTTTTCTTTATTTTGGAATATGCTTTCTTGTATAATCCCACAGCTTCATAAAACTGGAAGTATTTGTAAGCATCATCCGCTTCCTGCGCATAATTCCTTTGCGCATAGGATTTAGAAACCAATAAACCTAAAACAATAATAGTTGTAAGAATTATTCTGTAAATTTTCATATTGTGAATATTTAATATGTTTTTAAATAATCGCTGCTAAATTAAAGAAAAAATAAATAAATAAATAAAAAATTATTAGATGGTTATATGGTTTAATTGTTTAATTGTTTAATTGTTTAATTGTTTAATTGTTATGTTGCTTAATTATTCCTTTATCGCTTTGGCTGATGTTGCGTCGTTTAATTGTCAGATTGCTAAATTGCTGTTAGTAAATTTTATCAGCGAATTGATTGATTTAGGCAGCTTCTGCAATTCTCCGAAAATATGATTGTATTCATCTTGTGTTATTAATTTGCGGACTTTCGCTTTTTCATTCCAGTCTAAAGATTCCAACATCGAACCTTGAGAATAACGATAGAATTTTACTTTATCTTTTTTATTATATCTCCCAAAACCTTCGGCAATGTTTGCGGAAATAGAATCGACAGAATCAACAAACTGGCTTCCTAAAGTTGATTTAGCAAAGTAATCCCATTTTATAACAATATCCCAAACATAATTGCTTAAATGGAAAGCTATTCTATAAGCTTCAATATCATTTAATTTCAAATACTTCTTTTCGGTTTCCATAATCTATCCATTTAACAATTAAACAATTTAGCAATTAAACAGTTTAATTTTTGTCAGCCACTGAACTTGTTTTTTGTTTCTTCGGATTCAGTGATTGGTTTTCCGGCTTTATTTTCAATAGGATTATCCCTGTCTGACCGACAGGCAGGAATTTTTAATTCATCTTTCAATGCATCCACATGAATCTGTAGTTCTTTTTTAATCGGGTCTATGCTTTTATTGACTTCTTCCTTAAAACCATTGGTTGTCTTTTTTAGATCATGTATGCCTTTTGCAATGCCTTTCGCAATTTCCGGTATTTTACCAGGGCCAAAAAGCAGAAAAACAGCCAGCAGAACAAGGATCAACTCACCTCCACTGATGTCTTCAAATAGCAATAATGTAAAAAGTAAGTTCATCTATTACCCTCTTTGTAAAGATAAAGGGAAAAAGCCACTTTTTAAGTCCCAAATTCCAAATTTCAAGCCCCAAACCCGCCTACCGGCAGGCAGGTTCAAAGGGGACTTGTAGCACAGGTCTTGGTTCTTGAAACTTGGGACTTGGGGTTTGGGGCTTTTAAAGAATGTACAAATTTACCCAGTGCAAAGTATAACATGTGCTTTTACTTTTTTTATTTACTGTTTATTTTCGGGATAATTCTTTTTTTGCTTTCCTTTTTTCGAGCCACATAATGGTATCGTAAGCGATAGGAGTAGCATTAAGTACGGAAGAATATGTACCAATAGCAATACCTATCAATAATGCAAAGGTAAAGCCTCTGATAACTTCCCCTCCAAAAATGAACATCGCAAGAAGAACCATAAATGTTATTCCGGATGTATTCAACGTACGGCTCAAGGTGCTGTTAATAGCATCGTTCATGTTTGTTTTTATATCTCTTTTGGGATACAACACCTGATATTCGCGGATTCTGTCGAAAATAATAACGGAGTCCATGATAGAATAACCGATGATCGTGAGGATAGCCGCAATGAAGTGCTGATCAATTTCCAAACTGAATGGCAAAATACCATTGAATATTGAAAAAATTGCAATTACTATAAATGTATCATGAAATAGTGAAATAACTCCTCCCAGCCCCCATTGCCATTTCTTAAACCTGATAGCAATGTACACGAATATGATTAATAGTGAGAAGAATACAGCTAAAAATGCCTTTTGTAACAAGCTATAAGCGATTGTTGGCTCAACTTTTTGCGAACTCAATCTTCCAAGCACCTTTTTCTCATCGTGAGATATAAAATCGGACTCGGAAACTTTTGAAGAATAAAAAGGTAAGAGTCCATTATAAAGCTTAGTTTCAACAATAGAATCTGTCGAATATGATTTATCATCTATCTTGTATGAGGTTGTAATCTTCACCTGATTATTAGGACCAAAAGTTTTTACTTCAGGCTCATTCCCTTCAAATACTTTTCCCAGTGCGGATCTGATTTCATTTGTTTTTATGTCCTTGTCGAACCTTACTACATAAGTTCTTCCTCCCAAAAAGTCAATTCCCCTGGTAAGACCTTTTGTGGCAAGTGAAATAATACCAATAACAACAAGCGCTAGTGAAAGAACATAAAACTTTTTTCTGACGCCAATGAAATCTATGTGAATATTTGTAAGGAAATTCTTTGTAAATCTGTTCCAAACGGAAATTGAAATATTTTTGTCCATCATCCATATAAAAATCAACTTGGTGATGAAGATTGCACAGAACATAGAACTAATGATACCAATTATCAGAGTAGTGGCAAATCCCTGTACCGGACCGGAGCCAAAGATGAACAAAACTATACCTGTAAGTAAAACAGTAATGTTACTATCAATAATTGATGAATAGGCGTGTTTGTAACCATCATTCACTGCGAGCCGTATTCCTTTACCTGATCGGATTTCTTCGCGAATACGTTCATAAATGATAACATTTTTATCAACGTCCATACCAATTGTAAGAACTATACCGGCAATACCGGGTAAAGTAAGAACTGCACCGAGTGATGCAAGTATGCCAAACACAAAGAACATATTTGTGAATAGGGCGATATCAGCTACAATTCCGGACCTGTTGTAGTAGAATACCATGAATATCAATGTGAGCAAAAATGCTACGATAAACGACCACAATCCGGCAGTAATAGCTTCTTTACCTAATGTTGGGCCAACAATGGCTTCCTCAACGATCTTTGCAGGAGCCGGAAGTTTACCCGCTTTCAAAACATTTGCAAGGTCCTTTGCTTCTTCCAGTGAAAAATTACCTGTAATTTGTGAATGTCCGCCAGCTATCTCAGCTTGCACAACAGGGGCAGAATACACATAGTTATCAAGAACAATAGCAATACATTTTCCGATATTCTCACCGGTTAAGCGTTTCCATGTTTTAGCACCGTCAGAATTCATTGCCATCGATACTTCGTTGGTTCCGTTTTGCCCAAAGTCCTGGCGGGCATCGGTGATAGCAGCGCCGTCAATCGGGGCTTTTCCATCACGATCTTTGATATGGATAGCAATATATTTGAGCATAGATTTCTTCTCATCAAATGCTTTTACTTCCCACAAAAACTTCAGCGTTCTTGGGATTATGGACTTCACCTGCTCCATTGCCAACAACCTGTTAACTTTAGCAGTATCTACAATAGCACAATAACCGACAGTAGGTCCTTCACCAAAGTAATATTTTCCGTCTTTCTGATCGAAAGCAGGCCTTAAATAGGCAAATAAAGGATTTTCTTTTGCATATTCTTCGAATGACTGCTTTCCAGCTAAATCTTTACTCTTACCGGTGGTATCTGATTTAATTTTACTAACCAGTGATGCAGTGTCCGCTTTGGCAGTATCCTTTTTTACCTCTTTTTGATCAGCCTTTTTATCTGCCTTCCTGCCATCTTTCTTTTCTGCAAGAGCTATAGTATCTTTTGTAGCAGTAGTATCTTCACCCTTAAGGATCAAAGCAAGTTTTTTATTTGCTTCTTCCATATAACTGTAAACATCCTTAAACTCATAGGTTTCCCAGAATTCAAGTTTTGCAGTACCTTGTAAAAGTTTGCGCACCCTGTTAGGATCTTTAATACCGGGAAGTTCCACCAGGATACGTCCGGCAGTTGACATTTTTTGTATATTTGGCTGTGTTACGCCAAAACGGTCAATACGGGTACGGAGAATGTTGAAAGTACGATCTATAGCGCCATCAGTTTCCTTTTTGATCACCGTAAGAACTTCATCATTTGTAGAATTAAAGTTAACTTTGTCCTTTAAATCTACAGTATTGAAAATAGCTGAAAGTTTCGCTTTGGGATCAAGACTTTTAAAGGCTTCGCCGAAAAGAGTGACATAATTTTTTGTACTCGTCTTTTCAGCTTGGGTAGCCATTTCTATGGCTTTATTAAAAGTAACGTCCTTACTGTAATTCGACATTGCTCTAATTACGTCAATTACAGATATTTCAAGGGTTACGTTCATTCCACCTTTGAGGTCGAGACCAAGGTTAAGCTCTCTGTCCTTACATTCCTTGAAAGTGTATTTTCTTATCAATAAGTTATATACCTCTTCGTTCTGCATCGAATCGAGATAGTAGGTTTCCCTGGTCTTAACAAGAGAATCGAAAATGATTTTTTCCCTCAACGGATCACCATTTGCTAATTCCTTAGCCTGCTTCGAAGTAACATCAGAAGTAGCATATTCCATTGCTTTCTTTTGGACATTATTCGCGAAGAATGTGAACGACAGTTGGAATGCCGAAACAAGTGCAAATGCAATTGCAAAAAACTTAATAACACCTTTATTTTGCATACTTCAAGATTTTATAATTCAAATTAGTTTGACTGTTCAGGTGTAATCAGTTTGTTGTTCTTGTTCGTTGTTCTTGGTGTATGACTATTGACAAAATCATTTAGGATTTTAAGATAATACCCAAAACAGTAATATTTTTTTGAGGGTGCAAAAATAGAATTTAAATTAATATTAACCAATTTTATTCTGATAATTGGTATAAAAATCTAATCAGATCATTAATTATTTAAAATTTTGGTTTGCCTACTTTCTTTATTTTGTAGCCGAAAATAAAATTGAAGCCAAAATGCACATTCACATTCCGGGTTCTTTCGGGAGCCAGGAGACTATAAAAATTATCACTTAACACATAGGTCTGGAAAGGTCCAAGATTAAGCGCCAGTCCAAACCCAAGATTCATGTAACCCCTATTCATAATGGAATAACTTGCTGTAGCGCTAAGCATATTAAAGAACCATTTGTTATATGAAACGGTTAATGCAGAATGAATACCTTTGTTAAAAAACTCGCTCTTAACAAGCAGTCCTACTTTATCGCGAGGTGTTAAGGAATAAATTCCTGTTAAATACAATTTTGTTGTAAGCGGCGACCAATAAGAATTTTTCGTTTCCTTTACCTTAAATATATCTGCAAGAGAATCAAGAATATCGTTGAATTTAACTTTAATCATAGAATCGTTCTTACCTAAGAACTGGTTGATATCGACTCCGTCGAAGGTAAAAGACTCAACGGAACTTGTATAATTATAAGTATGTTCTTTCCAGCGTATATATCCCAGGTCGAGAATGCTTGCGCCGAAAGAAAATTTATTATTGTATTTAAAATATCCGCCAATATCAATTCCGAATCCTTTATTATCATCATTAAGAAAATATGACTTTGCATCAAAATAAGGAAGCTTATCATTGCCCTTAATTGAATCGAGCTTTACAAAAAGTATCGGCGGCAGTGAAGCATTTACAAGAAAATCTGTGTTTGCTGTATGTGCAAAATCTTCTTCGTTGATATCAACATTTATCTTATTTCGCCTGGTGCACACATTCATCAGCCCCTGAAGGTATTTTAAACGACCTCCGACAACAATTTTATTATTGATGTCGCGTGCATAACCGACAGCATATTCCCTGTAATGTATAGCATTTATCCCAATGCCACTAAAATCGGCTGTTTGTCCGACATATTGCCCATTTCCTTTCCATATAAGTGATATTAATTCGTATGGATAACCGAAACGGAATGATATTTTTTCCGTTATACTGAAATTAAAGAAATTCTTTTTTACCTTAATGCCAAAAGACAGGATTTCTTCCGTAATATCTGCTGATAAATAATTTTTCTTACCAAGTTTGTTAATTATGTTATCCATTTGAACTTCCAGAGAATCATCAAAACGTCTGTGAATAAGGTCTTTGTACACAAACCCGCTGTGCCCAACACCAATATAAAAAGAGGAAAGCGCCGGAAATCCAAAATACCATTTGGGAACAGGCTTGAACGCGGGGTTTGTATAATTTGACTGAGGAATAACCGGCATCAGATGAATAGTAAGATCCTGCTGTGAATATGAATTTCCTGTATAAATCAAAGCAAAAAGAAAGGCCGCAAACAGTTTTTTATACTTCGACTGAATGAATTTGCCAAAAAAACGCAAACTCATTCGCTCAGTATCACTGAATCTAAGCATCTTTGCTTTTGCAAATCTGCCAAGATTCAGTATATATATACCGTAATTTATTGAAGTATTCATAATACCTGTATAGTTATTAGTTTAAGGATTTTATTTTAACCTGCATGCCTATTTTCACATCTATATCGTAATCGGAATATAATTTAATAATGCTGCTACCATTATTGATTGTGGTCAGACGTGTATACAAAATCAGCTTTTTGGTATTTCCAAGATGTGACAGTTTGTTTTCGTCGAGATGTGACTCCGTGTGTTTATGCGTAGGAGAAGTAACCCTGTAATCAGGGGCAGGTCCGACAATACCGGAGCTAATAACCTGTTCAATCGGAACAAAC
The DNA here is from genome assembly GCA_041658145.1 of Bacteroidales bacterium. GTDB lineage: Bacteria > Bacteroidota > Bacteroidia > Bacteroidales > CG2-30-32-10 > JBBAAT01. The sequence goes on from JBBAAT010000086.1 coordinate 7,863, forward strand.
AGCGAATCGAGTTTATTCCCTAATGAATCGGCAAAATAAACCTGCATATTAACATCTATTGGAAAGCCATTTGTAGTATTGATTTTAAACAGCGCCCATTCTATTTTATCAATATCTTTTCCCATATTAAAATCAATGGTGTCCTGTAGAACGAAATTCCATGCGGAGCCTGACAGTGGTATTTCCAGTTCTACATCCAACCCGATTTTACTGGTGTCAATCACAAAATTTTGATCCGTAAGGGGATTCCCCGATGGATTAGTAAGTGTATTTGCATGACAGGCAAGAAAATAAGGCGCCATATTAATTGCCTGATCAATATTTGAATTTGTTTTATTTAACTGTAAAAAGGATTCGATGCTTTGCCCAATTTGTGCAAAAGTTGGAGCAGCTATCGGCCATGGATAGGGTATTGTCGAGTTTATCGCAAGCACATAAGGTGGATTTACCGGGGAATATGCATTAAGCGTGTCAATGGTAAATGCCAGAGGCATCCCAAAAGCGTTGTTCACATAAATATTCAGTTTGGGGTCATCAAACATGAGCGAACCTGAAATGTTATTTTTAAAAATATCAAGCATAACTGAATCCTTGTTGAAAGGAAAATTAATCTGCCCGAGATAACCAAATATCTTAAAAAACTTAATTCCGGTAATGGATTCGCCTATGCTGATATTATAGGGAGAGGTATCAGGGTTTGCATCGCCATAAACCGCCACACTATAGTTTATGGTAATCTGATTGCCTGGTGCAAAGTACAGTGTATATCCATCAAGGTCACATACATCGATTACCGGTAAACTTCCGGAATAGTCATAATAAATGGTCTTATTAAACGGAAGTCCATTTTTCCTTGCACCCGGAATGGTAATATAAATCCGTGCATCATGATTAAGATTGCCATTTATGCTAAAATTAAAATTTCCCGTTTTTATTAATATGCTGTCGTATCGTTCTCCATTGGTTGTTGTAAAAGCAAAATTAACGGATTGGGGGGGAATTACAACACTGTCGCCAATCGTAATCCCACCTGTTGAAAAACCGATATTTGTATTTATACTCTGATCCTGAATATTTATCAACTGATCTGCCTGCTCGGAAAAAACAGAAGATCTGTACACCAGTGTAAGAAAATGGTTCGCATCTTCCTGAAACAATTGATTAGCCGACAAAATGTCGCGCAGGGAAAGCTTAGAGTGAATAAGAGGAGCAGCTCCAATTGGCGACCAGTTGGAAAAAGTAATTTTGTTAAAATCAAAATCTTCTTTTTTAATGCATGATTGAAACATCATCCCAAAAACGGCAAGAAACAGAAAGCACCCTGCAATCGGTTTCCATGTACGTTTTACATAACGAAGTAAAAACGATTTATTCATAGCGAAGAGTTTTCAAAATATAAGATGGTACAAATATAATAAAACGAAAAGTAATAAAAAATTGAAATATTCTAAATGGCTTAATTGTTAAATTGTTTAATTGTTAGATTGCTAAATTGCTGTTAGTAAATTTTATCAGCGAATTAATTGATTTAGGCAGCTTTTGCAATTCTCCGAAAATATGATTGTATTCATCTTGTGTTATTAATTTGCGGACTTTCGCTTTTTCATTCCAGTCTAAAGATTCCAACATTGAACCCTGAGAATAACGATAGAATTTTACTTTATCTTTTTTATTATATCTCCCAAAACCTTCGGCAATGTTCGCAGAAATGGAATCAACAGAATCAACAAACTGGCTTCCTAAAGTTGATTTAACAAAGTAATCCCATTTTATAACAATATCCCAAACATAATTGCTTAAATGGAAAGCTATTCTATAAGCTTCAATATCATTTAATTTCAGATATTTCTTTTCGGTTTCCATAATCTATCCATTTAACAA
>JBBAAT010000087.1:0-9676 GCA_041658145.1 Bacteroidales bacterium
CACATCGTTGCCAAAGATTATATCCTTATTCTTGTCGATGTCAATAACCCCTGCCAATCCCGGGAAATCCAGTCCAAAGAAGTAAAGGAAATTACTGTCCTGTCTGAAATGATAAGTATTTCCCGGATAATTCATAGGCGATTCATTGTTGCCCATAATCAGGATTAGCCCATTGCCGAGCTGCTTGCGGAGTTTGTTTCTCCTTTCGGTGTAAGTTTTTTCGCTGAACATGTTACGAGGTTTTTAAGTTCAAAGTTAAATTTTTTAATTATTTTTTTATTTCTGTTTTCAGAACCCAGCGGGTTCGTATGTTTATAAAAAAATCGTTGCGGTTGTTTTGTTCGACCCCTGCGGGGTCGCAGATTATCCCATTGTTCATGCTTTTATAAACCTGCGATGCCTCCGGCATCCTATTCTTTATCCCTATCTTTAATTTAATAATACTCTATTTCACGCTCTGTAATAGTTATGCAAACTTCATTTTTAAATTCAGTCTGCTTTATCCAGTTACTATGTTCATCATAATCGTACTTCTATTTCAATAACTTTTATAAATAACGAGATAAATCTGTAATGGAAGGTTTATTAGAGCCACTTCTACTGTCTTTATGACCATCTATGAATGCTTCTTCATAACTCCACCGTTTAATTCTTGGGAAATCAATTGGAAAATCAATTAGAACTGAACCTTCTGAAGAAGCTTCTGAAAATGGATTTGAAATATATCTCACAACATCTGCAATGAACTTGCAACACTCAGTCGGGTACTTTAATATTTGCTCCTCACAAAAACGGATTACTACCCATTTTGAATCTAAAAAAAACTGATTTCTTGCATCGTCAGCTCCATCTATGAAATGTATCGGTTCTTTGGTGTCAAAAGCATATTTTTCATCAATTTCAATGTCAATATGCAAGTTGGTTTTTTCACAGACATAAACAAAATCGGGGGAATAAGGAGGGTCAAAATCACCCAAACTCATATTTACTTTTATATTATCATTTGGAAAATATACTAATAGCTTTTCCAAAAAAGTCATTTCGCTATTTCCCTTTCGTTGGATTGCTTTTGGTCTTTTGGGTTTTTCATTCGGGTGTAATCTATATTTATATTCTTCCTTAATTATTTGTACCCCGTATTTTAAAATATCATCCAAATATTTTTCATTCTCTATCTTGTATCTTTCCAATTCATTATTGTATTTTTCGACTTTCTCAGGATATGCTTTTTCTTCAATATAATATCTTTCCAATGATTCCTGATATTCACTTTCAGGTATTTTCACTTCCTCAGAAACACTTACTTTAGTGTATCCTTTAAATAAAGACCAAACAATATAAATATAGGGAAACATAAGTAATGCAAAAATACCTTGATTAAAAAATATAGCACATAAAGTCAACAATAAGAGAATACCCCAAAACAAAATAATATTTATTAAAGATGAAGGAAAAGCATAATATTCTAACTTGTTTTTATAAATAATTTTTGTTGTTTTCGGCATACATGGTTTAAAAGGAGGGAAAAGCTTTTTAGGTACTTGAATAGTAGGATGTTTTTTCACTATTTCTGATTCATTGGGGAATTGAATTTTCTCTATAATTGATACAGGTATAAGTAAAATGGGATAATAATCTTCCGATTCCTGAAAGTAGGGAATTTTTATTATTGCTCTTATTTTACACGCATAATCATAAGCTCCATCAGCATTGATAATATAATTTCTTTGAGGTTGTTTCTTAGTATGAACGTCAGTATTATATTCAAATTTAACACCATAAATATTATTGTCAACATCAACTTCAACTTCAAAATAAAAAGAAATACCGAAAATGAAGTCAATAAATTCATCATCTATTGATTTTTCATAACCTTTGGTTTTAAGCTCTAATTTTAAAGTTTCATAAGTGTATAAATCGCCTCTATAATGATTTCTTAATATTAAATTGTGATTTAGAAACCATTGAAATAGTCCAAACTTATCATCAAAATTAAAGATTCTGAATTGTTCTTTATTTAAAATTATCTCTTTATTTGAAATATCTGACATAGCATTTTATACTTTACTTATATTATTTATCCTCTGATGAACTTTTCAGTAGTATTCTATTTCACGTTTTTAAATTTATATTTTTTAAAATTCGGTTTTCGTTATTATGTTTATTTACATTGCCCACTTTAACCTACGAATCAAACTTCAGGCTGCCGATTCTTTAGAGACATTAATTCATATTGTTATTTCTTATTCCATAAGTAATACAATTCAACGATTGCAGCATAACGATATTCATTATCTTTCATTTCTCGTGACCGGTAGGCTGAAATAAATGGATAAAAAACTTTGATTTGAGAAATAAATGGTTTCCCAAATAAATTAAATGATAGTTCTTGATCAATATTTCCATTTAACACATTTGAAGATAAATATTCAAAATTGTTTAAGATTCTTATAATACTATCTTTTATTTCTTGTATTTCTTGAGACTTTTTATTATATTCCGTTTCCCACATTGGATTTTGTTCGTTCACACTTTGATCAGTAAAATCTGAGAAGTCCCATGTTTGGCTTAATAAATAACTGCTACTTTTTTTAATTAATGAATATATTTCTTGAATGGGAGGCTGTAACTTAATGTAGAACAATTTTGATTGCTCAAATGTTTTCGCCTTTTCATCATTTCTCAGTATTCTTTCTGTTCTTTTGCTTGTCTGAGACAAGTGTTCAACTTGGAAAAGGATGAAAGACACAGTAAATAAAGCAATTATAATAGTAAATAGTTCTTTTAAATGGGAATATTGAAATAAAAAAAAGACGAATCCTTTAGAGGACCAGTCAATTTGTAAGGAAACTATTTCCTTGGTAGTTAATATGAGACCTAATAACAGAATTAGACTTAGAGTAAAAGCAACCACAAGGATTATTGTTCTGAATGTTTTCATTTGAATTATTACTTCTCACGAATTTGTTATACAAAAATATTAATTACTTTTATTGAATCCTAAACAAAACTTCTCAGTTATAGCTTTTACCTACTAATACACAATTAATAATATTGATAAAAGTTTTTTTATGCTTTTTCCCTATAGTTTGTTCGACTGATTACTGATTACCCTTATCAACTTATGCCTTGTTAACTTGTCTACTTTTAATTCTTCATTCTGAACTCTGCAATCTGAATTTTGCATTTTAAAATTTGCATTCTGCATTTATTCTCCCTTATGCCTTGTAAACTTTTCAACTTTGAACTTTCAACTTTTAAACTATTTCCACCTCATCAACCCTTCAATCTCGTCTATTTCAATAGGAATACTTTCCATCAAATCAATATTCCCTTTCTCGGTAACCAGAATATCATTTTCTATCCTCACTCCAATACCTTCTTCAAGAATATATATCCCGGGTTCGCACGAAAACAACATGCCCGATTTTATAATGTCTTGTTTTGTCCCTACGTCATGCACATCAAGCCCTATATAATGCGAAGTGCCGTGCATGTAGTATTTGAAATACATAGGCTTTGCGGGATCCTGTTTTTTTACATCTTCTTCGGTGTATAAGCCAAGTTTGATAAGTTCTTTATCCATTACCTTGCATACTTCTGCATGATAAGCATCAATAGTGGTTCCCGGAACCAGCATTTTCTTTGCAGCTTTCATCACACGCAGACAGGCATTGTAAACATCTTTCTGCCGTGGGGAAAATTTCCCGTTTACAGGAATGGTGCGGGTAAGGTCGGCGGCATAGTTTGCGTATTCTGCTCCAAAGTCAAGCAGCATCAGATCTCCGTCTTTACATTCTTTGTTGTTTTCAATATAATGCAGTACACATGCTCCTTTGCCCGAAGCAATGATAGGATAATAGGCATGTCCGTTCGCCTTATTACGTATAAATTCGTGTGTGATCTCGGCTTCCACCTCGTATTCCATTACACTCGGTTTTACAAAACCAAGAACGCGCCTGAATGCTTTTTCTGTTATATTGACAGCTTCTTTTATCAGGTCAATTTCAATGGATGACTTGAGCATCCTGAGTTTGCTCACTATCGACGCAGACCTTTCATAATGATGTGCAGGGTATTTCACCGTCAGATCATTGGCGAAGCGAATATCTCTGTATGGCACCTGGTTTGAATAACGCGGATTTTCATTGGTGTTCAGGTAAACAAATTCGCATGAAGCCATAACTTCTTTTAAAGCAGCATCAAAACTGTCGAGCCAGTAAACGTTTTTTATTCCTGAAACTTCAGTCGCTTCTTCTTTTGAATATTTTTTCCCGTACCAGACAGCAATGTGCTCATTGGTTTCTTCCAGAAACAAAGCTTCGCGGTATTTTTCGACCGGACAATCCGGAAAAATGAACAATATACTTTTTGCCTGATCGATACCTGTGAGGTGGAAAAAATCGGAATTCTGGCGAAAAGGAAAGTCCTGGTCGCCGTTGCGTGGCATTTCATCATTGGAATTAAAGATTGCCAAAGAGTTTGGTTTCATTTCCTTCCTGAAACGCTCTCTGTTTAAGATAAACAAGTCCTGATTAATTGGTTGATATTTCATGGTTTTTCGCTTGGTTAATTAAAGGTAATAATTTTTTTTCATTTATTTCTTTGTTTAATTGTTTTCATGATATAATTTTGCTTCCAATATTAAAAATCAGAGCAGTATTTGTTATTGCATGTACAAATAAACAATTTTTTTCTTAAAAATACTGAATATTTTGGTTCGTAAATTCCTAAAGTTATGAGCGCTACATTTTTAAAATTTTCTTCTATTACAAAAAAGATCGTCATGGCATGTGCAGGATTATTCCTGGTAATTTTTCTGCTGGTGCATCTTGGTATTAACCTTTGTTTACTCCGTGATGATGGCGGGGAATGGTACACTGCAGCGGCTGATTTTATGAGCACGAATTATGTGGTCAAAATATTTGAGATATTTCTCTTTGGCGGCTTTATCATTCACTTCCTGACTGGCATTATCCTGACCTTAAAGAACTGGGCATCACGTCCGTTTGGGTATTATAAATCCAACAAATCCAAAACAGAATTTTTTTCAAAGTATATGATCTGGACAGGCTTGATCATCTTCACTTTTCTCGCTATTCATTTTATGAATTTTTATTTTGTAAAGCTTGGCCTTGTGCCTATTCCTGAAGGCGCTGCCGATAAACACGACTTCTATCACATGGTAATCAATTTATTTGCATCGCCATTGTATTCCGGAATTTATATTTTGCTGATGATATTGATTGGATTCCATCTTTATCATGCGTTCCAATCAGCATTCCAGACATTGGGATTAAATCATAATAAATATAATTGTTGCATTAAATATACAAGTCTCATTTATGCATTAATTATCAGTATAGGATTTTCAATAATCCCGGTTTATTTTTTATTTTTCTTTAAATAAATGTCATTAGTCAATGGTCAATAGCAATTGGTAAAGTTACGAACTACTATACAAACAACCAATGGCAAATGACCAATGACTATTAATGACAGCGAAGCGAATGACACGAAGTAAATGATATTATCTATAGAATAAAGTAAAAATAGTACAATTATGACAACATTAAATTCCAAAGTCCCCGACGGCCCGATTGAACAAAAATGGTCGCATTACAAATCACACTGCAAACTAGTAAACCCTGCCAATAAAAGGAAACTTGACATTATAGTAGTAGGAACCGGTTTAGCCGGAGCTTCTGCTGCTGCATCGCTGGGCGAACTCGGTTATAATGTTAAAATATTCTGTTACCAGGACAGTCCACGACGCGCTCATAGTATTGCAGCACAAGGTGGCATCAATGCCGCAAAGAATTACCAGAATGATGGCGACAGTGTTTTCAGGCTTTTCTACGACACAGTCAAAGGCGGCGATTATCGCGCAAGAGAAGGTAATGTTTACAGGCTTGCTGAAGTAAGTAATGCCATCATTGACCAGTGTGTGGCACAAGGTGTTCCTTTTGCCCGCGAATATGGCGGATTACTTGATAACCGGTCATTTGGCGGAGCGCAGGTTTCACGTACGTTCTATGCAAGAGGGCAAACGGGGCAACAGTTGTTATTAGGCGCTTACGGCGCCCTGAGCCGCCAGATCGCAAAAAAATCAGTTACTCTGTATAACCGCAGGGATATGCTGGAAGTGGTGCTGGTTGATGGTAAAGCAAGAGGAATTATTGTAAGAAATCTTATTACGGGAGAAATTGAAAAATATTTCGGACATGCTGTAGTGCTTGCCACCGGCGGATATAGTAATGCATATTACCTTTCTACAAATGCAATGGGTTCTAATACTACACCTATCTGGAAAGCTTATAAAAAAGGCGCTTTCTTCGCAAATCCATGCTTCACCCAGATTCACCCTACATGTATTCCCGTTCATGGTGATTACCAGTCGAAGCTTACGCTGATGAGCGAAAGCCTCAGGAATGACGGAAGAATATGGGTTCCAAAAAAACTTGAAGATGCTGAAAAACTTCGCAAAAAACAAATAAAAGCCAATGACATTCCTGAAGGGGATCGCGATTATTATCTTGAAAGAAGATACCCTGCATTCGGTAATCTTGTCCCCCGCGACGTTGCTTCACGGGCAGCAAAAGAAAGATGCGACGCCGGTTACGGTGTAGGTTCCGGATTTGCTGTTTATCTTGATTTTAAAGAATCAATTGCCCGCCTGGGAAAAGATACTATAGAAGCCAGGTATGGCAACCTTTTCCAGATGTATGAAAAAATAGTTGATGAAAACGGTTACGAAACTCCAATGATGATTTATCCTGCAGTACATTATGTCATGGGCGGTTTGTGGGTGGATTATAATCTTATGACTACTATTCCCGGATTATATGCACTTGGTGAATGCAATTTCTCCGATCATGGCGCCAATCGTTTGGGCGCTTCTGCTTTAATGCAGGGGCTTGCCGATGGTTATTATGTTTTACCTTACACCATTGCCGACTACCTCGCTGATGAAATTCACACCAAACGCATTCCTGTTGATACTAAAGAATTTGTGGAAGTGGAAAAGGCTGTTAAGGATAATGTGAAAAAATTAGTATCCGTAAACGGGAAACAGTCTGTGGATACATTCCATAAAAAACTAGGTAAGATCATGTGGGAAAATTGCGGAATGGGCAGGAATGAAGCCGGTTTGAAAAAAGCGCTCGGATTAATCCCTGAACTTCGCAAAGAATTTTGGAAAGATGTAAAAGTTCCTGGCGGAACTGATGAGTTTAATCCTGAAATTGAAAAAGCCGCGCGTGTTGCCGATTTCATTGAATTGGACGAACTGATAGTTCGCGATGCACTGAACAGAAAGGAATCATGCGGTGGTCATTTCCGCGAAGAAATGCAAACCGAAGAAGGCGAAGCGAAACGTGATGATGAAAACTTCGCTTATGTGGCTGCCTGGGAGTTTAAAGGTGTTGACGCAGAACCGGTACTTCACAAAGAACAACTTGAGTTTAATGATATAAAAATAGCACAAAGGAATTATAAATAACTAAAAATTTATGAAAAAATCATTAGTTAAAATTGCAAAACTTATTAATTATGGGCATCTCTAAATACTATGAAATACGTCATTGCGAGGGAGGAACGACCGAAGCAATCTTGCTGATAATGAGATTGCTTCCCCTTCGCTTCGCTCAGTGTCGCAATGACGACAATTGAGTTTTTAGAGATGTCATTATTTATTAAATTTAACATAACTTTTCGTAATTTTTAAAGATATAATTTAAATATTGAACCATGGATTTAACTTTGAAAATCTGGAGACAAAAAAACGTTCAGACTAAGGGAAAATTTGTAACCTACCAGGTAACCGGAATATCGCCCGATTGTTCTTTTCTTGAAATGCTTGACCAGTTGAATGAAAAGTTAATCAGGGAGAACAATGATGCTGTTGATTTTGCGAAGTGTCCGGTTTCATTTGACCACGATTGTCGCGAAGGTATTTGTGGAATGTGCAGTTTGTTTATCAATGGACGTCCCCATGGTCCAGATAGTGCTATTACCACCTGCCAGCTTCACATGAGGAAGTTTAAAGATGGCGATACCATTGTTGTAGAACCATGGCGCTCCAAGGCATTTCCGATCATCAAAGACTTGTTGGTGGACCGCAGCGCTTTTGATAAGATCATACAAGCCGGTGGTTATGTTTCTGTGAATACAGGTGGAGTGCCGGATGCTAACTCAATCCTGGTAAGTAAACGTAATGCCGATCTGGCAATGGATGCTGCCGCATGTATCGGTTGCGGCGCCTGCGTTGCTGCTTGCGCAAATGCTTCAGCCATGCTATTTGTTTCTGCTAAGGTTTCTCAGCTTGCCTTACTGCCACAAGGCAAAGTAGAGGCGAAAGAACGGGTGCAAAAAATGGTTAAAGAAATGGATAAACTTGGATTTGGCAACTGTTCCAATACTTATGCATGCGAATTTGAATGTCCGAAGATTGTTAATCGTTCCAACATTGCAAGAATGAACCGCGAATTTATGACAGCAAAACTTTGTTACGAAAATGAAGTAAAGAGAACTGCCGGTGGAGCATAAATATTTATCGAAACGTACCTTAGTATCATAAATGGGGATACTAGCCCCAAGCCTCAAGTACTCTACAAGTCCCCTTTGAATTTGGGGCTTGAAATTTGGGGTTTTATAAAAGGTTATCTTATGATCAGCTTATAATTACCTTCTTATAGCACGACTTCCCGTTAATTTCCACATTCAGAAAATAAAGACCTTTTTTCAATTCATCCAAAGAAAAACACTGTGTAAAATCACCGGAAAAATTTTGATCAGAAATAATAGATTTAATCATTTTGCCTGAGAGGTCAAACAACTTGATATCTAATGTTGCCGGTTGTTCGTGAAACAATGAAATAGTCATCACGCTGCTTGCAGGATTTGGATATACTGTCAGCCCCAGAGCTTCTGTAAATGCTGTTTCGTCAAGGCCGGAAAGATCCACCCCTCTTGTATGATTGGAGAGGTAGGTATGGTCGCTGCTGGCGCTTGTGCCTGCGGTGAAAGCGCCGTAAAACGTAACGGATTTCGGATCTACAGAAGGCGCTTGCCAGTTGAATGTCCATGTTTTGGAATTATTAGTTCCGGTGGTGCCTGCTGCGCGGTGTGTTATATACTTGGTATCACCTGTACCTGTTGTGCTTATTAAGATAGTTTCTGTGTTATTGATAACGAAGATCATGCCCACCTTAGCGCCAAGCGGGTTTCCTGAAGTCAACTGTGGAGAAATCTCAAAACCGAATTTATTGGTGCCGGTTTCAGTAGCTGTAGCCGTAATAGTGTAAGTAGTATCCGGTGTGTATCCTGCTGCAGGAATATCGGAAGTAATCCATCCCGTAACAATTGAAGGGCTTCCGTTGTGGCAGCCGCCGCTGGTACAGTCCTGTGCATCGCCCGGCGATCCTGTATATTTTGGTGGAGCACTGGCATTGTAGGACTGAACGGTGTTGTGAGTAAATGTATATGCTAAAAAGCATAATCCTAACAATAAAAATGTAAGAGTAAATTTCTTTATCATAAGTAAAAGTTTTAAAATGAACGGTTAAAGATAATAATTTTTTATTAAATAAATTGAAATTTGATTTTTTAATTACTTTTGATTTTAGGTGATATAAAGAAAATGCTTTTTAAAAACATTATCGGTCAGGAACAGATC
>JBBAAT010000088.1:0-9667 GCA_041658145.1 Bacteroidales bacterium
CGATAACAATACAGGATATATCGCTTGCCGAAGCGGCAAAATTTTTAAAACTGTAAATCAAGGGAGCAACTGGACTGAGCTGACGACCGGAACAACAGATGATATTACTTCTATTCATTTCCCCTCTGCTACAGTGGGTTATGCAACCCTTTCCTATTCTGATAAATTATTAAAAACAATTAATGGTGGCACTTCTTGGTCACAAATTAACATAGACCAACTTCGAGAAGTAAATCATGTTTATTTCACGGATATCAGTACCGGCTATCTAGCCTGTGGAAATTCCACGATATTAAAAACTTCCAACGGCGGAAACAGTTGGACTTCTTTCAGTTTCGGAACAAACGATATGTTTTATACCATAGAATTCACCTCTGCCCAAAACGGTTATGCGGCCGGTGCCGGCGGTACAATTGCCCAAACCACCAATGCCGGAACTACATGGACAACAGTTTTGAGCGGATTGGGCACAGTCAATAATCTGTTGTACAGTATGGATTTTCCTAATGCCGATACGGGTTATGTTGCAACATTGTTTGGCGGTCCAGGTATCATACTCAGAACAACCAATGGTGGTGGAATTAATTCGATTGATGAAAGTAAAGAAAATTCTGATTTTAATATATATCCGAATCCTGCAAGTGATGTATTTTGCATAACTGCAAATAACTCTTTAAACGGCTTAACTTATTACATCATAGACCAATTAGGTCGGGTAGTTTTGTCAGGGAAACTAACAGAAAATACTATAAACGTTGACATCAACCAATTAGCAGTTGGTGTTTATTTGTTTCAACTTGGTAAGCAGAAAAAGCAATTTTTGAAAGTGATAAAGAACTAAACCAGCCCATAACAAAGGCTTGCTATCAGCGGCGGATTTGTGGTTGACGGAAACTTTTGTAACTTTGAGAAATATTTATGCGGGGGACACGGAAGTACGCTTAAAACGCCGCCGTTAGCAGCACCCGAACCGTTAACAACCATGTTCGATTTTTTTTGTACTCCTTAACAATCAAAATAAAATGATTATATTTGACACAAAAATTGAATTATGATTATAGCAAATCCAATATACGATGTAGTCTTTAAAAAATTAATGGAAGACAAAAGAATTGCAAAGTTTTTTATAGAGACACTACTTGATGAAGAAATAACCGAAGTGCAGGTAAAACCGCAGGAGTTTACGTTTTATAAGGACTTAGAGCAGTTAAAAGAAACAGGAAATTTTGAAAAAATAAAGGATCAAATAGCAGGTTTACTTGGATTAGCTGTTTATCGTTTGGACTTTATAGCTACAATAAAGACAGAAAATAATGAATATAAAAAAGTACTTATAGAAATTCAAAAGGCGAAAAATCCTACTGACTTAATGCGTTTTCGGAATTATTTGGGAGAACAATACAAAAGAGAAGACGAAATAGAGACAGATAATGGAAAAGAAAATACTGTATTACCAATAATTACAATTTATTTATTAGGATTTAATTTGCCCGAAATAGAAACCGCAGCAATAAAAGTAAATCGACAATATTTTGACTTAATAACAAAGCAAGTTATTACAAAAAAGAGTGACTTTATAGAAAAACTAACGCATGACTGTTATGTTGTCCAAATGCCGAGAATTAAAGGTAAATTACAAAATCGGTTAGAGCAAGTATTAAGTATATTTGAACAAGATTTTTTTGTAGATGAAAAAGGAATAACTAAAGACTATAATTATGAAATAAATGATGAAAATATCAATAATATGATAGCAATCTTGCATAAGACAGGAACAGACCCTAAAGAACGACAAGAAATAGAAAAAGAACAAGAAGCATATCGTATATTGGATTTAGCTGCAAGAGAAAAAACTAAAGAATTAGAAGGAATAATAAAAGAAAAAGACAAAGTACTTGAAGAGAAAGACAAAGTACTTGAGGAAAAAGATAGAGAAATAGCTGAATTAAAACGACTACTTAACAAAAAATAATCACACGGTTGTCCAACATCGTTACCCGCCATGTTAAAGAAAACTTATTGCTAAAAGAAAATTTTTGTATCTTTGTGCAAATAAAACATCAAAGTGAAACAAAGAATATACGTTGACACCTCTGTAATTGGTGGTTATTTTGATAAGGAATTTGCGGAAGTTGGAATTTTAAACATATAGTAAACTTTGACAAAATAAAATTGTTTAACTCAATAAACTTAAAATTGGGTTATCCACTTATTGATATTAGAACGCCTTTAGAATTTTTAAAATATGAAGACTAAAAAGAAAAAATTGTTTGATGCCGTTGCATTTTTCAGAGCTATAAAAGAAAAATTAGCTGCAAAAATGACAAGAATGACTTTGGAGCAACAAAAAGAATTTATGCGACAAGTTAGAGAAGGGAAAATAAAATTAGCATAACGACTGACTGAAACCAGTACTATAAGTAACTTCGGGCTGCTACCACCGGCGGTCCCGATAGCTATCGGGATGTGGTTGACAGAAACTTTTTTCAAGATGTAATATGAAATATTTTAGTATTAACAAATTTAAGGAGGAAAAAATATAGCAACAACTAATTTCAGACCGACTTTTCGCCGCTTTGGGCAAAAAAAAGAAGACACCCATTTTATTAACGAAAAGATCAAAGCACCGGTAGTACGTGTTGTAGGTGAAAATATTGAACCGGGAATTTACCCAATCAGGGAAGCTTTACAAATGGCTATAGATCAGGATTTGGATTTGGTGGAAATATCGCCATCTGCAAACCCGCCTGTTTGTAAGATTATTGATTATAAAAAGTTTCTTTATGAACAAAAGAAAAAACAAAAGGAAATAAAAGCAAAAGCTGCTAAAGTTGTTGTAAAAGAACTTCGCCTTAGTCCGAATACTGATGAACACGACTTCAATTTTAAAATGAAACATGCTGTCAATTTTCTTGAAGATGGCGCTAAGGTTAAGATTGATCTGTTTTTTAAAGGCAGATCGATCCTTTATAAAGAAAAGGGAGAGATCATCCTGCTGAAATTTGCTGATGCTCTTACAGAATACGGAAAAGTAGAACAATTGCCGAAACTGGAAGGGAAAAGAATGTTTATGATAATTGCTCCAAAGAAAAAATAATAAAACAATATATAAATCAAAACGTCTGATATAATGCCAAAGATGAAAACAAAGTCCGGCGCCAAGAAAAGATTCACTCTTACTGGAACCGGCAAGATTAAAAGAAAACATGCTTACAAGAGTCATATCTTAACCAAAAAGGAAAAGAAAAGGAAAAGAAACCTGACACATATTACATTAGTTGATAAGGCTGATGAACGTAAAATTAAAAGGACTCTTTGTATTTAATTATTATGCATAAAACCATACATTTTTTAAAGTCCCAAATTCCAAATTTCAAGCCCCAAATTCAAAGGGGACTTAGCGTGGGTCTTGGTTCTTGAAGCTTGGGACTTGGGGTTTGGGTCTTTTAAAGAATGTGCAAATTTACCGCGTGTAAAGTATAAGTAGTATTAACCTTGTTGTCAGCTCCAAAAGTTCCTGCCTGAAATTGCAGGACGCTGAAACAAAAAAACGATGAAACAATGCCAAGATCAGTAAATGCTGTAGCATCAAGAGCAAGAAGGAAGAAAATTCTGAAACAAACGAAAGGATACTTCGGCTCCAGAAAAAATGTCTGGACAGTAGCTAAAAACACCTGGGAAAAAGGCCAACAGTACGCCTATCGCGACAGGCGCACAAAAAAACGTAATTTCAGAGGACTGTGGATCATCCGCATCAATGCCGGTGTGAGAGAATTTGGAATGTCGTATTCCGAATTCATGGGCAAGATACACGAAAAAAATATCACCATCAACAGGAAGGTACTTGCCGACCTGGCAATGAATAATCCTGAAGCTTTTAAAGCGATTGTTGATTCGGTGAAGTAAATTAAGGGCATCTCGAAAAACTCAATTAGAACGTCATTGCGAGGAAGGTACGACCGAAGCAATCTTAACATTGAAGCATACTACATAAGATTGCTTCCAATTTCGTTCCTCATGGTTCGCAATGACGATGAGGTTTTTAGATGTGCCCTTAAACAAAGTCATTCAATAATTATATTTTTTTCCCCAAAGCGACTGTAAACGCTGTCGTATCTCATCTTCACGTTTGTTGTTGCCCGGGTCGTAAAACTTTTTCCCTTTTATTTTTTCCGGCAAAAATTCTGTGTTTGCAAAGTTGTTTGCGTAATCATGCGCATATTTATAATCTTTTCCATAACCAATCTCTTTCATCAGTTTTGTTGGCGCATTTCGCAAATGTAATGGTACCGGTTGGTTGCCCGATCGTTCAATTTCTCCATGTGCACTTTGTATTGCCATGTACGATGCATTACTTTTTACGGATGTGGCAAGATATATAGCTGTCTGACTCAGTATCAGTTCACATTCCGGATATCCGATAACATCAATAGCCTGAAAGCAGGCATTAGCTAGTAAAAGAGCGTTAGGATTGGCGTTACCGATATCTTCAGATGCAAGTATTAGCATGCGGCGGGCAATAAATTTTGGATCTTCGCCGCCTTCTACCATGCGGGCAAGCCAGTAAACAGAGGCATTGGGATCACTTCCGCGCATAGATTTTACGAATGCAGAAATGATATCGTAATGCTGTTCGCCGCTTTTATCATATAAGGCAATATTTTTTTGAATTACGTTCAGAACTTTATCGTCCGTGATGGTTATAACTTCATTATGTTCCGATTGAACCACCAGTTCAAAAGCATTCAGCATTTTTCGGGCATCACCGCCAGAAAGCCTCAGCAGCGCTTCTGATTCCTGTATTTCAATTTTCTTTTGAAGTTCTGTTTCGGTATAAATTCTTGCTTTTTCCAATAGTTCCAGAAGTTCTTCTTTGCCCAGGTCTTTTAAAATATAAACCTGACAACGCGATAGGAGAGGTGATATTACTTCAAAAGAAGGATTCTCTGTTGTTGCGCCTATCAGTGTAACTATCCCTTTTTCTACTGCGCCAAGAAGCGAATCCTGTTGCGATTTGCTGAAGCGGTGTATTTCGTCAATGAAAAGAATGGAATGTTGCTGTTCTTTTTTTGCTTTTTCAAAAACTTCGCGAACATCTTTTACACCTGAATTAACTGCGCTGAGAGTATAAAATGGACGGTCGAGTTGTTTTGAAATAATATACGCCAGTGTTGTTTTTCCCACCCCCGGCGGTCCCCAGAAGATCATGGAAGGAATATTACCCGACTCAATGGCTTTTTTTAGTATGGCATTTTCGCCGACGAGGTGTGTTTGCCCGATAAATTTATCTAGAGTCGAAGGCCTTAGTTTTTCTGCAAGAGGAATATTATTCATAACATGTTTTTTTAATTAAGCAAAGCGATTTTTCATGAAGTAACCAAATTAAAAAAGGAATGCCAATCCCATTTATAATTTCCAAAAAAACATCCATCATAAGAGTATATAATTTTTAGGTTATACCATACCAAACCAACAATAAATAACAAAATAAGAACTTTTTTAAATTTTTGAAGTTTATCTATTCTTTGATAAAAATAGCCCAATGGAAGTGTAAAAATTGCCGAGTATTCCACAAAATTACGGTTCCCATATGAGCATCCGAAGCCCGGGTCCCACCATGAAGCAATAACATAAGACAATATGAAAAATAGGAAGAAAATGAAAATGCCGTTTAACGTTCTACTTCTTACCATTAATAAAATTCCAAATACAACAATCAAATAGAGAGGGTTGTATAGAAATAATCCATTCAGTTGTGGCGCAAACCAAACCTCAAGAAACTTAGGATTCAGCCAATTGACAAAGCTTTCATTTACATATGAATAGAATATCCAATTCCCACTGAGATATTTCCAATAAAGCAATTGTGGAAAAAAAACAATGCAAGCAGTTAAAACAACAAATGGAAATGTTTTTTTGTTGAATAATATTTTATATCTTTTTGAAAGCTCATTTAAAGATTTCAGGTCAATAAAGAAAAAGGAAAACAAGAACAGAATATCTATTGGTCTTACAACACAAATCAAAGATGCAACAAAGCTTAGCAAAACGATTAATAAAACCTTCGATTCTTTGGTTTGAATTATTTCTTTCGTTAAATAGAGAAAAACACTGAAGAGAAAAAAAGAATAAATATGAGACATTCCTGTTTCATCGATTGCGTAATAATACAGATTTGTTCCCAAAAAAATCGAGGCTATTAAATAGTAAACAATTCGGTTGTTAAAATAATTAGAAAGAAACTTAAAAAGAAAGAATATACCCAGTATCAGGTAGAAAACAGCCGCAACATTTATTGCCCAATGATATATGGGAGAAAATCCACTTCTTTCATAATTTAATGGTTTTGAAAGAACATGAGCTATTAAAAAGAAAGGCATTTGCAGAAAGGCTACCCCATATGTATATTTTGTCCGTATTTTATTTTGTTGATAATCCAGCCTAAACCCATCTCCGGTTTTTTTATCAATACATTCTGGAAATTTTTTAGGATCAAAGCTGAAAATGAAAGCAGAAGGCAAATAAACGTAGTAACCTGTTTTATCTGACCATATTTCACTATGATAATTAAAATAGCCGGATTTACTATGTTTATTAAAGGTTAGAAACAATACCAGACCTGCGAATCCAATGAAAATAGCAAAAGGTATTATTTTTTTACTCTTCATTTTACAATGGCTGAAGTCATTCACGGGCAGGCATTATCCTATTGTTTATAAACGAGAAGAATAGTTATAAATATTCTTTTCAGAATTTCACTTTAGGAACTTTGTTTGCTTCTGCATTAGCAGTAAAATACGCTTTTTCTTTAAATCCACATATTGATGACACAATATTATTTGGAAATCTTTTAATATATGCGTTATAATTTTTAGCAATTTCGTTAAACATAGCCCTTGTGGCAACTATAGCATCCTCAGTAGTTTCTAATTGCGATTGCAGTTGCAGAAATCCGGTGTTAGCTTTCAAATCAGGGTATTTTTCAACAACAACCATAAGTTTGCTGAGCGAAGATTTTAAACCATCCTGAGCTTCCTGAAATTTATTTATCGAAGCTTCATCTATCTTGTCTGCATTGAGATTAACAGAAGTAGCTTTTGCCCTGGCTTCAGTAACTTCAGTAAGAGTTTTATTTTCATGAGTAGCATAGCCTTTCACTGTTTGTACAAGGTTCTCAATAAGATCAGACCTCCTTTGGTATTTATTTTCTACCTGCGCCCATTGAGCTTTTACTGCTTCATCTTTGTTTACCATCGTATTGTATTTGCTGCATCCAGGGATAAACAAAATCAGCAATATAATAAAAATGATAACAAAAATCATAGTAGTGCCAAGGCATCCGGTCTTGGGCTTTATTGGCGGTTTAGAACCGGATTGCGTAGTGTTTGAAAAATTTGTCGGTACATTTGGTGTTGTAGTTTCCATAGTTGTAAAGTTTAAAATTTATAGGGCTAAATTAATAAATTATTTTTACTTATCCATAAATCAAAAATCATAATTGTTCTATTGGATTTTAAATTCTTTAATATTTGCAGTATCCCTTGCCAGGTGAAGTCTGGTGTCGTTTATAAATGTTTTGAATGATAGTTTATCCTCCGGGTTCATGTTAAATATTGTTGAATCATTTTCAAACATTGATATTGGCAATACATAATATTTTATAGGAGCAGCTTGCTTATATAGCCAAAAAGGAATGTATGAAATCTTGTCAATTTTTATTTTTCCTGTATAAATATTTCTTGCAATGGCAAAGCGGGCAAATATTCCTCCATCACAGAAATGTTTCCGCTGGTTTGCGACAAAGTTTCCCAGCGACCAAATAACAAGACCTGTTTTAGGTTTTCCTTTATACGAAAAATTAACCAATTCAACCGGCTGGATAACATGAGGGTGAGAACCGATAATAGCATCAGTGCCATTACGGAAAAGAAAGCCGGCTAATTTCTGTTGTTCGAAATTTGGTTCGCGCTGGTATTCAACTCCCCAGTGCATAAATACAAGCACTGCATCAGGCATTGAGTCAATTGCATTTTCAAGGTCGCCTTTAATCAGTACTGTATCTATCCTGTTAACAATGGCAGGGGCAGGTGTTTCGATATTATTTGTGCCATAAGTGTAGTTGAGTATGGCAAGTTTAAATCCTTTTTGACGAAGAATAACCGGATATGTTTTTTTTCTTTCGTTGGTATCTTTGAATACTCCTGTATGACTGATTTTATATTTGTCAAAAACATCAAGTGTTCCGGTGATCCCATCCAAACCCTTGTCAATACTATGATTATTTGCATTAACAAAAAAATTAAAGCCTGCTGATTTTAAAAACCAGGCAAGAGTATCAGGTCCGGAGAATTTTGGGAATCCGGAATATGGTTTACCTCCGTTAGTTGTTTCGTAATTAATAAAAGCAAGGTCGGAATTCTTTATTATAGGAGGTAAATATTTAAAAACATCCGAATAATCGTAGCATTTGCATGATGTATCCCATGCACTTGCTACTATCGGCATGTGCGACATGGCATCGCCTGCAGCAATTATTGTAATGCGTTCGAATGAATCATTCACAACAAGAGGTGAGTTGTCATACTTTGAATGACATGGATTTGCCGGTGGTCCGGTAAACATGATCAGCAGAAAAAAAGTAACGAACGATACGCCGGCCATTACAAATCCAATACCGGTGAAAATATCGTTTTTAGAATTAATCGAGTGAGAAGTTTCAGGGTTACTCATGTGTTAAACTTCATTTAAAAATAAATATTTATGGGCACTTCTAAAAACTTAATAAGAACGTCATTGCGAGGAAGGTACGACCGAAGCAATCTCAATCCCGATCCCGAGTACTCGGGACGGGAAAGCATACTACACCTGCCCGACTGCGTCATTCAGGCGGGTAAGATTGCTTCCCATTTCGTTCCTCATGGTTCGCAATGACGATGAGGTTTTTAGAGATGCCCTTACATCAACGTATATGTATAACTTTTTGATTGATGATAGTTTCATTAAAATGCAGTGAAATAATATATATTCCTTCAGGGAAGCCACTAAAATCAATGTTGGTAACATGTCCGTCTGCCGGTTTTGTTTTACTAACAACCTGGCATAAGTAATTATAGACAACAATATCTGAAAGTAAACGCTCTTCCGGAATATTAATGTGTAAATTATCGGAAACGGGATTTGGATAAATTGAAAAATTCCGAATGGAATGTTCATCTATTCCGGTAATGTATGAATACGAGGTATCTAAATATCCTACACTGTTCGTTTTAATCAGAAGAATGTTTGATATGCCAGGACCCCATCTCTCTGTTGTTCCAATAATTGCATAACCTCCGTCGGATGTTGGTATGCACGATTTTGCAATGTCTGTTTTGTCGCCGCCGGATGTAGGACCAAAATTATACCAGCCATCTTTATCCGTTTTGACCATATAAAAATCTTTTGAACCGTAACTTTCGGTATATCCTGCCATGAAAAGACTTTCATCAGAATTTTGGAGAATATCGTAGAACTCTTCGTTGTATATGCCTCCGATAACACCCGCCCACAAAAAGTTTCCTGCGGAATCGGCTTTGAAGATCACTCCGTCTTGAGCCATAGCATTAAAGGTCATGGTTGATCCGGTAAGCACAATACCGTGATCCTGTGTTTCTATTCCCGAAAAAGT
>JBBAAT010000089.1:0-9622 GCA_041658145.1 Bacteroidales bacterium
CCTTTCACAGCTGATTAAGAAAAACAACTTTATAATAGAGGTTTGCCTTAAAGATGCAAAAAATAATATCAGCAAACCATATTTCATTCCTGTTGAATTAAGAAGCGCTCAACCTGGAAAACTGCAAGTCAGCTTGTCGTTCGATCAGTCAAATGACATTGACTTGCATGTGATAGAACCCGACAGTACAGAAATAAGTTATCAAAATCCGCAATCACCAAGTGGCGGATTTCTTGATCTGGACGCAAATGCAGGATGCGTATACGATTCTGTGAACAATGAAAATATTATTTATAACGATTCCATTCCGCTTGGAGTCTATAAAGTAAGGGTAGCGTATTATATGCAATGTATTTCAGGTGTAAATACTAATTTCAGTGTTTCTGCCCTTTATAATGGAGAGTTAATTATGCCTGATTCAGGAACTAATCCTTATGTTGGCAATTTCCCCGACGGGGCGGTGGGAAGCTCAATAAATATAATGACGTTTGAAATAGACAGCGTATTTAAAAAAATTGCACACTTCCAGTTCATAAAAAAGAAAGTAATTAAATACGATCCTGCAAAATTTAAAAATAAAACTTCCGATTAATTTTTTTAAGATTTTTTTTGGGAGGATACAACCTTATCGATTTTTTTATACCCTTTATTAAAAAATACAAGTATTAACCCTTTAAAATTTAAAATTATGAAAAAAGCAGTTACAGTATCTATTTTAGGGGCATTTATACTAAGTACAGTCTTAGTATCCTGTAAAAAGGATAAGGACACTACCCCTATTGATCAACCAACTTCAGGACCTGTTCTTAGCCATAGCTTATCAGGCTTAGGTAATCATCAGGGTTATCCTTCTGGCACCATGTTCAACTTGCCGAACAATGTTAAAATTATTGGATCTATTCGTGGCGGTTTGCCTTATGGTAAAGTTGCCAACAAAAGTTTTAAGGGACCTTTTCCGTTTACCAACAATCCTAAAAGTTGGATTGACTATGGTACCGGAACTTACGTGAACCTGTATATTAAATTTTACAACACTCTTCCAACCAATGACTCTCTTACATTACCCGGCGGTTTGATTTTCTGCGATTCGCTCGATATTGATTCGAGTCAATACCAGAAAGGTTTTATTTTACAGGATGTGCACATTCAGCTTCCTGCATTGGATACAGCGTTTGCATGTATCAGAGCATATTGCCTCAATGCCCACATGATGCCCAGCAGTTATGATGCTATATATCTTTTGGGACCTGTAACCAATAATATTGATCTGAACCAAATAGTTACCATTATGGCTCCAAAACAATACCCGTTTGGCGAAGAATACCCTATTCAGGAAATAATATGGAATGTTACCGATTATGGTTTAAATATCACACCTGCCGAAGTAAGTTATCTGAATTCTCTTCCATAGTTTGAGCGATATATATTTATAACAAAGGGCAGTTTGGTTAGAACCAAACTGCCCTTTGTTATTGTATAAATCAATAAATATAAGGGCTGTTTCTTTATTCAATCAAATCCACACTTCTTTTAATAAATTTCGTTAACTCTTCACCTTTCAATAGATTTTGAGAAAGCAAGGCAAGGTCGGTAAGTTGTTTTGTAAGTGTGTTCTGTTTTTCTTCGTCTTTATTCTCGAGCAATTTTCCCACCAGGGGGTGATTGCTGTTTACAATAAGATTATATTGTTCGGGCATGGTTCCAAAATAATTGTTTCCTCCCATAGCCGACATATCGCGCATTCTGCGCATAAATTCGGGTTGAGTGATCATCATAGGTTGTTCGCTTTCACTAAGACTTTCAAATATCACAAAAAACTTTTCTTTGTCCACTTGTTTTTCGACTATTGGTTTCAATGTTTTTATCTGATCTTCGGTTAGCCTGGAAGGAAGTTCATCATCTTTGCGGATAAGCTTGTCAATAGTGTCAGAATCAACACGGGCAAATTTTGTTTTTTCAAACTTACGCTCAAAATGGTTGATGAAATGACTGTCGATCATGGTATCCATCAGCAATACATCATAACCGCGTTCTTTGGCAGCGCTGATAAAACTATGCTGTTCTTCTGCATTTGTGGCGTACAGGTAAACAATATTTTTATCTTTATCTGTCTGCAATGCTTTTATATGTTCTTTGTATTCTTCGAGCGTGAAATACTTACCTTCAGTGTTTTTAAGTAAACAGAATTTTTCAGCGCGTTCATAAAACTTTTCATCCGAAATCATTCCGTATTCGATAAATATTTTGATATCGTCCCATTTGGCTTCGAAGTCTGCGCGATTGTTTTTAAAAAGTTCTTCAAGTTTGTCGGCAACCTTTTTAGTGATATGTGAAGAAATCTTTTTAACATTCGGATCGCTTTGCAAATAGCTGCGCGAAACATTTAACGGAATGTCAGGCGAATCAAGCACTCCGTGAAGCAACATCAGGAAGTCAGGAACAATTCCTTCAACTGAATCTGTAACGAATACCTGGTTACAATAAAGCTGGATTTTATCGCGTTGTACTTCAAAGTTCCGTTTAGCTTTCGGAAAGTAAAGAATACCGGTAAGTGTAAAAGGATAATCCACATTCAGATGAATATTGAAAAGAGGTTCGTCAAAATTCATTGGGTACAGTTCCCTGTAAAATTTTTTGTAATCTTCATCTTTAAGCTCAACAGGTTTTTGTGTCCATAGAGGTTTTGTGTTGTTGATTACGCGCGGTTTTTCAACCTCTTTTGTTTTTTCTTTTCCATCTTTGTCTTTTTCACCGGTGGGTTCGAATACTTTTTCAGTGCCGAAAATAATTTCTACCGGAAGAAATTTGCAATATTTTTTTAATAATGATAATATTCTCTGCTCTTCCAGAAATTCTTCTGATCCCTCAGCAATGTGAAGAACGACGACTGTTCCGCGGTCTTTCTTTTCAATTTCGGTGATTGAATAATCGGGGCTTCCGTCACATTCCCATTTTACCGCTTTTGTTCCTGGTCCTTTTTTATATGTCTTGGTAAGTATCTCCACTTTTTCCGATACCATGAACGAAGAATAAAATCCTAATCCGAAATGACCAATAAGTGCATTAGCATCGGTTTGCGACTTGTATTTTTCAATGAATTCTTCAGCGCTGGAGAAGGCGATCTGGTTGATAAATTTATCAACCTCTTCGGCTGTCATCCCGATGCCTTTATCTTTTACGGTAAGTGTTTTTTCCTTTTTATCAACAGATACTTCAATGCTGATATTGTCAAGCTCTCCACCGAAATCTCCCGCCGATGCAATAGTCTTTATTTTTTTTGTGGCATCCACTGCATTGGAAATCAGTTCGCGCAAAAATATTTCATGATCGGAATAAAGGAATTTTTTGATGATAGGGAAAATGTTTTCCGTCTGTACGTTTATCTTACCTTTTTGCATAATCGTATAATTTTGATTTTTTTGCCGCTTATGGAAACCTCTAAAAACTAATTTTCAGATGTTTTTTTACCCCGCCCCTAAAGGGTGAAACATCTGAAAATCAGCCGCCCTTTAGGGTTAGGGGTAAAGCTGATTTTCAGTTTTTAGAGATTCCTTTATGTCAAAGCTAATGCCAATAGGAGCGGATGTGACAAAATGGCGGTTATTTTTCAAACCACTTTTGTGCTTTGTAGCAAAGAAAAGAAGAACCTACTCCGACAATAATCCCTGCTAATACATCGCCTGGATAGTGAACGCCAAGGTGCATGCGTGAATAAGCTACGGTTCCCGCCCATAAATAGACTGGCGCAATTACATACCATTTTGGAAAGGCTAAACTTAATGAAGTGGCTGTTGCAAATGCAACTGTTGTATGGCCCGAAGGAAATGAAGGTCCTCCGCCACTGGTTTGCTTGTCAATTTCGGGATAAGTTATGTAAGGCCTTTTGCGGTTGAATGTATATTTTAAAGATGTGGTCAATGCTGTAGCCAGAATAAATGAAACCCCGGATACATATCCTTTTTTTGTCAGCTCTTTATCATGCCTGATAAACCCCGTTGTAATGATACTTAAAGGTGTTGCTATACTTACAGGGCATGCTGTGTTTGTGATAAAACGGAAACCATTGTCAAGATTTTTATTCCGGTGAAGGTTTATATCTTTTAATAAATTGATATCCGCATTTTGTGAAAAACAATGAATAGAACATAAAAAGAAAATTAATAATAAAAAAGACTTTTTCATAATGCAAATAAGACGTAGTGAAGTGTAGTAAAAGTAAAAAAACAAACTGAATTCAAATTCGAAGTGAAACAAATTTAGAAAAAATTTCATTAGGAGTTAAAAACATATA
Organism: Bacteroidales bacterium; assembly: GCA_041658145.1. GTDB lineage: Bacteria > Bacteroidota > Bacteroidia > Bacteroidales > CG2-30-32-10 > JBBAAT01. Next base: position 4,292 of record JBBAAT010000089.1, read on the forward strand.
CTGAAAAATCTTTACCTTTGATAAGAAATTAAATGTTATGCGGAATAAAATTATTTTAAAGAATTTTAAAGCAGTTTTAATGTACATATTTCTATTTACAAATTTATTTGGCTTCTCTCAATCAGATTCGAGTTCAACTTTAAAAAATGAAGACAAAAAAGTAATCTTTTGTGCTGACATTTCGTACTATACAAATTTTGATTTGAATTTCAAGGATGGATTTTCTTTTACGACTGCCGCTGTAATTAAAAATGACAAACATTCAATTTCAGTTGCACCTGTTTGGTGGATTGATAAAAACAGAAAGGCAAATTTTTTTAAAGGAGGTATGCTTTCATATAAATTTTCGCCAAGTAATAGGAATAAGCAAATTAATTTTTATTTTATTTATGATTTAGTATATACTTTTGAAAAAAATAAATGGGACAAGAATATGGAATATTCTCCAAAACAATTTTACAATGTTTCTTTTATAAGCAGGTGGCACTCATTGAAAAATCAGGTAGGTTATGGTTTTGAATTAAATATTTATAAAGGATTTTATGTAAATCAAAGCATGAGTGTTGGGATTGAATTTTATAATTACAAAAGTAAAACAGATGTCAAAGACAATGCAAGTTTGTCAAGCGAATATTCAAGTGGAAATATTTTTTCTAATGTCAGCCCGTGCGGCTTCTTAAAAATAGGAATAGGATATAATTTTGAAAAATAGACAACTTCCATTTTGGTTATTTACATTCTCTGTCTTTTCCGCATTACTTTTGCCTAATTTGCTACAAGACGGAATGTTTTTGGACGGGTTAGTCAATAGCTCCATTGCAAGAAACATGGCAAAAGGCGATGGGGGATTTTGGACGCCTCAATATTTAATAACCTTCGGCAATCAATTTTACGATCAACTGCCTTTTGCTTTCGGACTACAATCACTTTTTTTTAAACTTTTCGGGGACCATTTGTTTGTAGAAAGAATTTACTGTCTTATCGCGGCATTAATTACAGGAATCTTTATTATCAAAATATGGAAGCAAATATATAGAAACGATAATGAGTTAAAGGCATTGGGCTGGCTTCCGTTTCTCTTCTGGATAATTACTCCTGTAGTATTTTGGTCATATTCCAACAATATGCTTGAAAACACGATGACTATTTTTGATATGTCTGCAATTTACTTGATCATAAAAGCATTTGATACTAATAAAAAAATAAATCTAAGACTTATTTTAGCGGGAGTATTAGTTATGGCCGCTTTTTTATCAAAAGGTCCTGTTGGTCTTTTCCCTTTAGGTACTGTTTTAATCTACTGGTTATGCTTCAAAAACTTTTCTTTCCCAAGAACAATCATTTATTCATTAGTTATTGTCCTGACACCAATATTGCTATTATCCTTAATATTTCTTTTTGAACCAAAATCTTTTTATTACGTTTCAGAATTTCTAAGCCAACAGGTTGTAAACAGTATTGAAGGGAAAAGAGAATTAGCCCCGAGCAGATATTTTATTGCTGAAAGGTCAGTATCAGAGCTGATTCCTATTATTATTTTATTATTATTAATTTTTGCATTAAGCAAAACTAAGCGGGTCAAAATAATTTCAAATTCATATGACAAAAAAATATTTTTTTTCTTTTTTGTGATAGCTCTTTCAGGTTCTTTGCCAATAATAATCAGCCTAAAACAATCAGGTTATTATCTTGTTCCGTCATTTCCTTTTTATGCAATAGCTGCAAGTATTTTTGCGGCTCCACGACTAAATGCTTTGTTGCAAAAAGTAAAATCCGAGAGTAGAGGATTTAGAATAGTTACAATTATTACTATATTTTTATTTTGTGGAACATTATTTTTTCCCTTCATTCAAACAGGAAAAATTGGAAGAGATAAAGAATTACTAAAAGACGTTTATACCATTGGAAAAATTATCCCGAGAAATTCGATTATTACTGTTTGTCCTGATATGATTTGCGATTGGGGTTTGCATGCCTATTTGATGAGATACTTTTGTATTAGCTTGGATGAAAAAAAACAACATGAATTTTATATCACGGATAAAAGCTGTAAAAGCGAAATAAATAGAAATTACATAAAACTTGTGATTAATACAAACATTTATGAAGTTTATAAACATAAATAAAAATCTTATTGTTTTATTTTTTCTTTGTCAGATTTTAAATTTAAGTTGCAAAATAGAATCTCCTATTGACAAAGCTGATTGGGAATTAACTTTCAGTGATGAATTTTCAGATACTGTATTAAACCATAATATTTGGAAAACTGAATTTCCTTGGGGACAATCTTCCTCAGATGATAATATGTATTATTATATTGATTCAGCTTTTGCAATAAAAGATGGCATTTTACATATTCAGGCAAAACGAGATACTGTAATGGGTTTGGTGCATGACGACAATTATAATTATTCGTACAAGCAATTTTATTTAACATCAGGAATGCTTCAATCAGCAGATAGCTTTTCACAACAATATGGATATTTTGAAATTCGCTCAAAAGTTCCTTATGGCATGGGATTTTGGCCGGCCTTTTGGCTTATGGTATACTCTGGCTGGCCTCCCGAAATAGATGTTTATGAAATAATGGGCAGTCAGCCCAATAGATTGCATATGGCAAATCATTTCAGGGATAAAAATTCAATACACAGACAAAATGCAATAACAATTAATGGCCCCGACTTTTCACAGGACTTTCACACTTTTGCAATCGAATGGAATCCGAAAGAAATTATTTGGTACCTTGACGATGTTAAAGTATTCCGGTCAGAAATAGGTATTCCAGAAGAGAGAATGTATTTGATTTTAACTTTAGCACTAGGAGGTGATTTTGCCGGAGAAATTGATAACACGACTCCTTTGCCAAATTCATTTGACATTGATTATATTCGCGTTTACCGCAAAAAAGGAACATAAAACATATTTGTTTTATTATTAATATAATCCTGACTGCGTCACGCAGGGAATTTTAATACACAATTATCTTCTCAACTTTCACAACATCCCTGCTTACAAGTCTTACGAAATAAACTCCTTTCGACATGCCTGTGAAGTTGTATGACCTGCTCCATTTTGAAGCAGTGTTTTCAATGTTTTCAGAGAATATAAGCTGTCCGCTGATATTGAATATTTTCATGTCTGCATCACTGCTAAGCCCGCTGACAGCGATGTTTACAGTGTTGTTGGTTGGGTTAGGATAAATATTCATAGCGAACCCGTTGCTCACAGATTCAATTTCAGTGCATGGCGACCAGGTAACAATAATAGTGTCAATTGCTGAGCAGCCGTTGGCATTGCTAACCTGAACATAAAAGTGATATGAACCCATTCCGTATCCTGTTGAATCAACAGTAATACCGGATGCAGTGGCGCCTGTAGACCACAGGTACGAATTAAAACCGGCTCCTGCATCGATCGTTATGCTCTGGTCCGGGCACAAGGTGGTATCATCCGGCAGGGTGATAGCAGGGAAGGATAAAACGGTAACAGACTTTTGTTTTGTACTTGTACACAAACTGCTGTCAGTAACAGTAAGGTTTACTGTATATGTTCCGGCGCTGGTGTAAGTGTGATTGATAGTATTGCCTGTATATTCCACACTCCCGTCATTATTAATGTCCCATAGATAGTAGGCAAAGGTGTGTGCTGCACTATTATCTGTAAAAGTTGTAGCCTGACCGGTGCATGTGCTGATATATGTGAAATCGGCTGTAAAGCATGACCTCCAACCATCATCTTTCGTACTGAAGCCGGTTGCATTCAGCCCCGAAACATCTTGTGCCGCTTTCACACTATAATAATAGAACAGTCCGTTTGATGCTGTTGTATCAATGTATAAAGTTACACTTATCCAACCTGTGATGTCCGTACCATCTGAAACGGCATCGTTACTTCGGTAAACCATGTAATGTGTGGCTCCGCTTGATGCATCCCATGAAACATGGATCCCATCAGAAAAATTACCGTCGGAAGCAACAACATTTACAGGAGCTGTCATAACGCCCTCCTGATTCACTGCAATAATATAAGGAGAATTACTCGCACCGGCAGCATTTATTGTTATCTGCGAAGTTCTTGCTGCGCCCGAATTTGCACTGCATGAAATAAATATTGTATCATTGCCTGTACCGCCTGCCCCTGATGTGATTGTAAGCCATGAAGGATTGCCGCTTGCCGCAGTCCAGTTCATAGTTCCTCCGCCTGTGTTGGCAATATATATAGTATCTGCAGATGATGCTGAAGATTTGCTGAAAAATGTGGGATATGTCAGTACCTGCGGTGTCTGCAGATTATTAAAATATATTGTGTCTTCATTTGTTCCGTTGTTTCCATTATCAACGTAAATAGCTACATCCTGCGATTGTATGCTTGCCCAGTTTGTTGCAATTATATGAGTTGTATTTGCATCTATTGAAATCGGGGAATAAGAAAATGCCCCTAAACCCGACGAAGATGTATATTTTATTTCAACATCGTAAAAAGAAGCAACTCCCTGATTAACGATTTTGAGTTTATCGTTTGCTAAAATACTGAATGTAATATTTGAGTTTTGAGCAAGACCAAGATTTGTAATATCGAAAGTTTTTTCTTCATTATTGAAATCATTGATTGCTTCTATGGAAATTTGCTTTGTGATATTATCAGTGTTTGAAATTTCGAATCCGTTTGTGGTAAATGCAAACAGGTCAGTTTGTGCAATAGTGGCATTAGCTCTTATATAACTGTATGAAGAATAATTATCATAAACAGACAGGCTTGACAAGGGATTGCCGAAACTGCTCATTTTAATATTATATTGACCTGAAGAAGGAATCATATAGCCGATAGGAATCTGGCTTGAGCCGGAAAATGGAACAATAGGAGTTGCATCAGGCATATTACCTATTACATTATTGTTTTCAAAACCGATAGTGTCATTTATTGTATTTACAATATAAATATTTGAAGATGTTGAATTGTATATCTCAAGATAATCTGCGGCTTTCACAGCGTCTTTGTAAAAGGGAACTGATTTTTTTACTGAATCGACAATGGGCTGGCTGTAAAAATAGCTGCATGGCCATGTTATAAACATTCCCTGATTTGCATTATTTCCGCCCCACTGGGAAGGAGGATCGCCTGCATTTACTGCAAGATCGTAATACCAACTGTCGAGAGTTTTATCAACTTTCACTTTTCTTGTTGCATCGCCGGGGCAATTATTGTCATAAATATAAATCCATTCAAAATTAGCATTCAGCGTATCAACCTCTACTTTATATGGATTTACAATATGCCCGCCGCCTCCCGGGTTCTGGTTAATGAAGCACAATCCTTGTTCATCTTTGCTTT
>JBBAAT010000090.1:0-9546 GCA_041658145.1 Bacteroidales bacterium
TGGTAAGGGCGCCGGCGCATGGGGTTTAACAGGATGTTTCAGTTTTTATCCGTTTAAAATTTTAGGGGGGTATGGTGATGGTGGCGCTATAACTACAAATAATGAAGAAATAGCTATTTATGCAAGAAGAATGAGATTCAACGGTGAAGACCGTGAAACCGGAGAATATCACGGACATGGATTTACTTGTTTGCTTGATAATTTACAAGCAGCTTTTCTTGATATTAAATTGCGATATATGCCCGAATGGATTAAAAGAAGAAAACAAATAGCAAATAAATACAGAGAAGCGGTATCAAATATTTCTGATTTATTGCTGCCACATTATGATAAGACTGGGTTTGATCATGTTTATCAAAATTACACAATCCGCTCAAAACAAGGAAATGATTTTTCCGAATATCTTAAAAATAATGGTGTTGAAGTATTAACACAATTCCGTAAACCATATTATAAGCACGAAGCGCTGAAATTAACCGACAGAGGCTTTCCTGAAACAGAAGCGCTCAGCCGTGAAGTATGTTCTTTGCCTATGAACGTGGAAATAGATGATGATGAAATCGAATATATAATTAAAGTTGTTCGGGCTTTTTACAAGAAATAGATTATGAAAGAATTATCAAAAATAACGGAAACCTTTACCGAATCTGTTATTCGTGAAATGACACGCATAAACGACTCTATGGGAGGCATTAATCTTTCTCAAGGCTTCCCCGATTTCGACAGTCCAAAGGATATTAAAAATGCAGCTATTGACGCAATAAACAATAATTTAAATCAATATCCCGTAACATTTGGCGAACCCGGACTCAGAGAAGCAATCAGTAAAAAAGCCCTGGAATATAATAATATAAAATGCAATCCGCACAATGAAATTACTGTTACCTGTGGCGCTACCGAAGCGATGATTGCTACACTTAAAGCAATAATTAATCCGGGTGATGAGATAATTATTTTTGAGCCTTTTTATGAAAATTATGGTCCCGATGGTATCCTTTCAGGTGCTATTCCGCGTTATGTTACAATGCACGCACCCGACTGGCATATTGATTTTGATGAATTGAAAAACAGTTTCAATAACAGAACTAAAGCAATAATTATAAATACTCCCAACAATCCTACAGGAAAGGTTTTTACAAAAGAAGAAATGAAGTTTATTGCTGAATTATGCCGGAAATGGGATGTGTATGCTGTTACAGATGAAATTTATGAACATATTTTATATGATGGGTGTAAACATATTTCAATCGCATCATTGGAAGGCATGGAAGATAGAACTATAACAATCAATTCCATTTCTAAAACATACTCGGTAACGGGATGGAGGGTTGGCTGGGCTATTGCTTCGGAACCGATTACTTCACGAATAAGAAAAATACATGACTTTTTAACTGTCGGGGCGCCAACGCCTTTTCAACATGCTGCAATAAAAGCACTATCATTTCCTCAAAGTTATTATATCAACTTACAAAAAAAATATGCTGACTCAAGAGATTTTCTGTTTAACACTCTTATGGATGCCGGATTTAAACCATTTCTGCCAAAAGGAGCATATTATATAATGACAGACGTTACAAATATCTGGAGTAATCTGAAAGCATCCGACGATTATGATTTTTGTTGTAAGTTAATAAAAAAGGCTAACGTTGCGACTGTTCCTGGATTTTCCTTTTACTCGAAATCGGAAAAAATAACAAAACAAGTGAGATTTGCTTTTTGCAAAAAGTTTGAAACGCTTGAATTAATTAGAAGTCTATTGTTGAAGAATTTGAAATAAATTATTGTTAGCCAAAACCATTGTATACTTTTCCAAAATATAATGAAGTAATAAGAAAGATAAATTTCTTTTTGTTAGTTCTTATTTCTTTTTCTATTCCGTTTCATCGTTTGTTTGCCGTGTATTTATGCGCTTTATGGATAATTTTTTCATTGATGGAAGGGGATTTTTTTAAAAAAATTTCAAGGAAAAATGAAAAAGGTTATTTGTTGCTGTTTATTTTATTTTATGCGTTGCATATTATTGGAATGACCTATAGCGAAAACACTAAAGCGGCGAAAATAGATATTATACTTAAAATACCTTTTATAATAATGCCGTTTTTATTTTCCCTGTCGGGTGATTACCTCAGAGAGAAAAAAAATAAGATTTTACTATCATTTGTCGCTGGGAATTTATTAGCTTCTGTTATTTGCCTGATTGCAGCAACTGTAAGATCATTTTCTGTGGTAAATGGCACATGGGTTTTTAATGCAGAGTTGATGGATCACAATTATTCATTTTGGCAAATGTTAGCAAACGGTGGAAATAATTTCATGTATGAACCATTATCAATATTTCATCATTCGGGTTATTTCTCGGTGTATATTGTTATTTCCGTTCTTTTGCTTCTTGATATGCTTGTTCACAAAGAAATTGGAAAATCAATGCATACAAAGGTACTATACATCTTGCTAATACTGTTTTTTTGTATTATGGTGTATTTGCTTTTTGCACGAACAGGACTTATTGCACTTTTTATTGTATTATTAGGCTATTCGATTTATGTGATATTTAAAAGCAAAATAAAAATATATACGTTGGGATTGCTGATAATTATTACTATAGCAGGGGTTGTTATTATAGGACATAATAATCGCATAAAAAATTCATTTAATGAGATAAAAAAAATTATATACAATTCAAACAAAAGGGTTGATTCGGATAATCGCTTATTTATATGGTTTAATTCATTGGAAATAATAAAAAATAATCTTTTTACCGGTGTAGGTACGGGAGACAATAAAAATAAACTTCTGGAAATATATAAGGAAAAAAAAATGGAAAAAGCTGAAAAAGCAAGATTAAATGTGCATAATCAGTTTCTTGAAACAACTATTCAGCTTGGGTTACCCGGTTTGCTTGTATTACTTGCTATTTTCATATTGCCTTTTATAAGAGCTGTAAAAAATAGGAATATATTATTGATGTGTTTCTTAATTGTAAATGGAATGTTTTTCTTTTTTGAATCATGCTTAAATACACAAGCAGGGGTTGTATTCTTCTCTTTCTTTTATAGTTTATTAGTATTCATTCCAAAATATGAAAAAACAGAAAATTATTTTTCAAAATAAATCATATAATCTGATGTTACGCAAACGGAATACGTCATTGCGAGGGAGGTTACGACCGAAGCAATCTTAAAAAAAATGAAACGAGATGGAAAAATTTGTATGAAGAAGTTTTAGATTGGTAAGATTGCTTCGGATTGCTTCGGGTTGCTTCGGGCAACCCTCGCAATGACGAGCAATTAAAAAAAACGCTGCATTTCTACAGCGTTTTTTATTAGGGCAATTTGATATTATACGTGTCCCTGAGCGATCATCGCATCGGCTACTTTTACGAAACCACCGATGTTAGCGCCTTTAACGTAGTTAATAAATTCACCTTCTTTACCGTATTTCACACAAGTCTTGTGAATATTAACCATGATCTGGTGAAGTTTCTGATCAACTTCCTCTCTTGTCCAGTTAAATCTCATTGAGTTCTGGCTCATTTCGAGTCCTGATGTTGCAACTCCGCCTGCATTAGCAGCTTTTCCAGGACCGTAAAGTATTTTGTTTTCGAGAAATACTTCAACAGCTTCCGGAGTAGAAGGCATATTAGCACCTTCAGTAACACAGATACAGCCATTTTTAATTAAATTCTTTGCATCATTGCCATTGAGTTCATTCTGAGTAGCGCTTGGTAATGCAATGTCGCATTTAACGCCCCATGGGGTTTTCCCGGCAACATATTCGCAACCAAATTTCTTTGCATACTCTTCAATTCTTCCTCTTTTTACATTCTTAAGCTCCATTACCCATGCAAGTTTTTCGGCATCGATGCCATTTTTGTCATAAATGTAACCATTAGAATCGGACATGGTAACAACTTTACCGCCGAGTTGGGTAGCTTTTTCGGTAGCATATTGAGCAACATTGCCTGAACCGGATACGACAACGGTTTTATCTTTAAAGCTTTCATTTCTGGTAGCAAGCATTTCCTGAGCGAAATAAACCTGGCCATAACCTGTGGCTTGGGGACGAATGAGGCTGCCGCCCCATTCCAGACCTTTACCGGTTAATACACCGGTAAATTCATTGCGAATCCTTTTGTACTGTCCGAACATGAAGCCGATTTCACGTCCTCCAACGCCGATATCACCGGCAGGAACGTCAGTGTCAGGTCCTATATGACGGCATAATTCGGTCATGAGACTCTGGCAGAAACGCATTACTTCATTATCTGACTTACCTTTAGGGTCGAAATCGGAACCACCTTTACTGCCACCCATAGGTAATGTGGTTAAACTGTTTTTAAATACCTGCTCAAAAGCAAGAAATTTCAAAACACCTAAGGTTACTGTGGGGTGTAAACGCATACCGCCTTTGTAAGGACCGATAGCGCTGTTCATCTGAATTCTGAAACCCCTGTTTACCTGAAATTCGCCTTTGTCATCAACCCAGGGAATTCTGAACATGAGAACTCTTTCAGGTTCAACGATCCTTTCCAGAATCTTTGCATCTTTATATTTTGGATGTTCTTCGATGTATGGAATCAATGATTCCACAACTTCCATTACTGCCTGATGGAATTCGGTCTCGCCTGGATTTTTGGCTATCACCTTGTCCATGAATTGTTTTACTTTTGGATCCATTTTGTTTTTTTTTAAGATTAAACATTATTTTTTTTTATTTACTATACTGCAAACGGTTACAAATTTGCCTTTTATTGAAATAAATTGTTAAATTGCTAAATTGTTATATTGCTAAATTACTCACAATTATTCTATTATTTTTAAGGTGTTCGTGAGATCCCTGCCCGACTGTGTCCCTGCCTGACTGCGTCACGCAGGCAGGATTCATGCGGGGCTTCGCTTAGTTGTTGTAAATAAATCATTAACCCCGTAGGATATTTATTTTTATTTTCACTCTATCTCTATCGTTTAACAGAATTATCCAACGGGGTTAACAGCACAAACAATAGATAAAATGACAATTAAGCAATTAAACAATTAAGCCATTTAGAGTATAACACATTCATATTGCAATTATATGCTATTTCCTTTAATTAATCCAAATTATTTAATAAAAATAAAATATGAGAAAAACTTGCTTTATCCATTTTTTTTTATATAAAACATGAAATATTATTATTTATTAAAAAATTTTGTATTTTTGTGATTAATGGAAGATAGAATTGAAAATACAGACGAAATAATTCTTCACTGGCGAGAATCTTCTGAGCAGAATTATGCAACGATGCAGAATTTGTTTAAGACCAAGGATTACAGTTGGTCTCTATTTTTAGGGCATCTTGTTATCGAAAAGCTTTTGAAAGCGCTTTATGTAAAAAAGCAGCAAAAGCATGCAATTTTCTCACATGACTTGTTGAGATTAGCAAAGAAAATAGAATTTGATATACCTGAGGAATATGAAGAATGGCTTGATGAAATTACGACCTTTAATTTAAATGCCCGTTACGATAACTTTAAACAAAGTTTTTGTAAGCTTTGCACTAAGGAATTTACAAATGGATGGCTTGATAAAATTAAAATTTTAAGAAAATGGTTAATCAGTCAGTTATAGAAACGGCAAAGAAATATATTCAACAAATCCCCGCTAATATGGATTTGAAGAAGGCTTTTTTATTTGGTTCTTATGCCATGGGAATGGAACGAGAGGATAGTGACATTGATATTGCACTGGTTATAGGGAAAATGGATGATTTTTTTTCAATTCAAATACAATTAATGCGATTAAGGAGAAAAATTGACTTGCGGATTGAGCCACATCCGATATGGGAAAAGGATTTTAATATTCAAAATCCTTTTGCTTATGAGATACAAAAAACCGGAATAGAATTAGAATAAAAATCAAAAAGAGTGTAGCAGCCTGCCTTGCCGGTAGGCAGGTCTACCCATTTATACACATTCGTGATAAAAAGAAATAAAAAATATTTGGTATTTTCAGAAATTGCGCTTCGTGAACGGGTAAAAGAACTGACTTGTCTGTATGAAATATCCGAATTATCTCAAAAAGAGAACTTACCACTTATCCAAATATTGAATAAAATTGTCAGATTATTACCTCCGGCTTGGCAGTATTCTGATATAACGGTGGCAAGAATAATTTTAGACAATAAATCCCACGTTTCACCAAGGTTCAAAGAAACCCCCTTTAAACAAATTAAAAAAATTATTATCAACGGAAAAGAGAGAGGGGCAATAGAAGTATATTATTTAAAAAAAATGCCTTGTTTAGATGAAGGTCCATTTCTGAAAGAAGAAAGAAAATTAATTCAAGTAGTTGCCCAAAAAGTTGCTTTTATTATTGAGCGAAAAGAAATAGAGGAAAAAATTAAACTATTTCAGGAACAAATACGACACGCTGACCGACTCGCAACTATTGGCGAACTTACTGCCGGCATCGCACACGAATTAAATAACCCATTAAATAACATTCTTGGTTTTGCTCAACTTATCATCAAAAATAATACGTTGAATGAACAGGCTAAACGAGATATTGAAAAAATAATAAAAGCAGTTTTGAATTCGCGGGAAATTATTAAAAAATTAATGTATTTTTCACGGCAAATGCCGCAAAATTTTACCAATGTGAACTTAAATAAAATTATTAAAGATGCAATGTATTTTATAGAGCCACAGTGCAGCAAAGAAAATATCGCCATTCACTATCAATTGTCAGACAATCTCCCTTCTATTCATGCAGATAACCTTCAACTTAACCAGGTAATAGTTAATCTTGTTGTAAATGCTATACAAGCAATGCCAGAAGGAGGGAAACTGACTATTTTTACCCGCAACGATTCGCAATCCGTTTTTCTTAGCGTTGAAGATTCTGGAATTGGAATATCAAAAAAAATAATGCAACATATTTTTAATCCTTTTTTCACCACTAAAGTAATTGGTAAAGGAACAGGGCTTGGATTATCTGTTGTACACGGAATAATAGCAACTCATAAAGGAAAGATAGATGTGAAAAGCAAAGAAGGTGTTGGAACAAAGTTTGAAATTGAATTTCCGATAATAACCGATTGATATGACAAAATCAAATTCAAAAAACTCTGAAACAATTTTGATAGTTGACGATTCAACGGAAACATTAGAATTGCTTAAACGTAACATAGATAACTACAACAAGGGTTATCGGATATATACTGCAACAAATGTTTCAGAGGCTATACGGAAATTGAAAACAATTCCGATAGACATTGTTATTACTGACTTGCGGATGCCGGAAATTAACGGGATGCAACTTGTGAAATTTATCAGAGATAATCATAAGGATACAGAAGTATTGGTGATAACCGGATTCCCGTCAGTTGAAACCGCTGTTGAATCCATAAAATCCGGAGCAGATGAATATTTAATAAAACCATTTACTAACGAAGAACTATTTATTTCTTTGCAAAAAGTTTCAAATAAACTTCAAACTCATAAATTGCTTCAAATCCCTAAAAATATTCAGGGCAATATTTTTGGAATTATTGGTGAATCCGAATCTATGCTTCGTGTTTTTAATGTAATTGAAAAAATTTCCTCAACTAATGCAACGGTGTTGATAACAGGAGAAAGCGGAACTGGAAAAGAACTTGTTGCTCGTGCTATACATTACAGAAGTAATCGTTCTGCATTACCTTTTATTGCAGTTAATTGTGCAGCCATACCTGATGAATTATTAGAAAGTGAATTATTTGGACATATTAAAGGTGCCTTCACGGGAGCAAATGAAACACGGGCTGGCTTCTTTCAAATAGCTGATAAAGGAACTATCTTTTTAGATGAGATAAGTAATACCAGTCAATCTATGCAGGCAAAGTTATTACGGGTACTGCAGGAAAAAGAATTTTATATGGTAGGAGATAAGAAACCAATAAAAGTAGATGTTCGGGTAATTACAGCAACGAATGTTGATTTAATGCATCTTGTAAAAAAAGAGAATTTCAGAGAAGATTTATTTTATCGTTTGAATGTAGTTAACATTCATATCCCTCCTCTCAGAGACAGAGATAATGATTTAATGCTTTTGATTAATCATTTCGTTAACCGTTATACCAAAGAAATAGGTAAAAGCCATATACCTGTTTTCAGCGATAAAACTATAACTGCATTAAAAAAATATTGCTGGCCTGGTAATGTCAGGGAATTACAGAGTTTGATTTATAATTTAGTTATAATGTCAGAAAACAATAAAATTGAAACAAGCGACCTGCCTAATGCAATGCGTTTTTCCATTAAGAATTCTCCCAATACTAATAAATCGCTTGTAGAAATAGAACAAGAACACATTTTAAATGTTTTAACCTCTGTAAATAATAATAAATCAGGAGCAGCAAAAATTCTTGGAATTGACAGAAAAACTTTACGTGATAAATTAAAAAACTTTTCTGCAAAAACAGAAAATTCAAAATAGGGAATTATTCCCCAACCGGTTCAAAACTCCCCGCTTTTAACTTCCATTTCTATTTTTATTTTTTTCTTCTTAGAAAAAATATAATAATCTCAAATGGTTGACGCTCATCAAAGATAATTCATTTCTACGGATTATTTTCCTTTTCTATCCTTCTGATTTTTTTCATGGCACAATCATTGAAAGTACGGTAAGCCAATAAAAAAAAATGGAAAACAATTTTTCAAATATTGTTGACAGTGGTTTATGCTCCACCTGCATTCACAAAACAGGTTGCATGTATCGTAAAACCTTTAAAGGGAAAATTATACAATGTGAAGAATTTGAAATAACAGAAAATAGTACGGGAAAAAGTCAATATGTGAAGAATCAGATAGATGTTAATAATAGTGACTCGGAAAACTATACAGGGCTTTGCAAGAATTGTGATTTACGCAAAACCTGCATGTTATATTCATCAGATAAAATTAATTGGAATTGCGAGGAGTATCAATGATTTTATTATAAAACCATAAACCCGTAAGTTTTTTTTGGATCCATAAGCTTTACTTCGGCTACTCACGGTTTAGACCGCTTGAGCAAAGTAGAAAAGCTTAGCTTACGGGTTTATGGTAAAATTTACATTATTAGTTTCAAGTTAATAACACAAACAAACTTAAGGAGGATTAAAATTATGAAATAGCCATGAGCAATAAAGTTCACAATAACCGAAATGATTATTTCATGGCGTATTCCATGTGACCTTTAAAAAACAAAAAAATAAACACATGAAACCTGATATTTTAGAAATGGGTATTTGTTCAACTTGTAATGAACTTGGAAAATGTTTTTTGAATAAATCAGAATCTTAAGCAAAAATATATTGTGATGAATTTGACAATTATCTGAGCATTCAGAAAAATTTCATTGCTGACAATGAAAAAACTTTTATCAATGATGAGAAGATAGATTTACATATGAATTGTGATAATAAAATAATCTGTATGTATAGAAATGATAATACCATGAAATTGTATTGCGAAATGCATTCATAAAAAAAGATAAATAAACAGTTAATAAAATTATGAAACAAAATATTTTAGATAAAAATATATG
>JBBAAT010000091.1:0-9498 GCA_041658145.1 Bacteroidales bacterium
ATTTTTAAAACGATATTAACTCTTGGAATAACTTTTTGAGTGTGATCCGGGATGAAAAAAGGTTGCTTGTTTCGAAGAATCGATGTTTCGGGTTTCAGAAAAAATACAGGCTCTGCGCAATTATCCTTTTCCTTGTTAAAATAATTGCCTTCAATGCAAATGATCTTCATAGTATGTCAATTGTTCGGGTTAAAGTATTTTAATTTCTATTACGGGCATCTTTAAAAACTCAATTAAAACGTCATTGCGAGGAAGGTACGACCGAAGCAATCTCTACATTGAAGCCCATTGCATAAGATTGCTTCCCATTTCGTTCCTCATGGTTCGCAATGACGATGATGTTTTCAGAAGTGCCATTAATTAAAATGAAATTCATTTGTAATTCTCAGATATTCCTGATGTTTGCAGAAGATTTATTAAAGTTTCTTAGTTTTATAGCAGTGATAAGCTTTTTGGTGAACAGCGGAAAATCACTTTTTATCATCCAGTCGTAATAAGAGGGTTCTGTTTTGAAAATTTCCTCAACCGGTTTCCCTTTATGTTTTCCAAAATTAAATACTTCCATATGTTTCTGGTTATAAACAATATGTCCAACAAAATCGGCAAAATGCGAAGGGAACGAAAAGTCATGTAATGCCTGCATATCGTTTTTGATTGGAACAGTTTTTTTCTTGTCTTTATCGATAAATTCTATTTTGTCGTATTTGTCAAGCTGTGCTTTCAGAATTTCATAAGTGACTATTGTGTCGGCTTCTGCAGAATGAGCATTCAGATGCTCTTTGTTGCAATAGAACTTGTATGCAGCGCTCAATGTGCGCGGTTCCATTTTATGAAAAATGTTTTGGATATCCACAAATCTACGTCCCTTTAATTCGAAATCAATGCCTGTCCTGAGAAATTCTTCAGCAAGAAAAGGTATGTCGAATTTGTTGGAGTTGTAACCTGCAAGGTCGCAATTAGCAAGGAACTGGTGAAGGCTGCCGGCGAGTTCTTCAAACTTCGGACAGTTTTTGACATCCTCGTCTGATATGCCGTGAATAGCTGTTACTTCCTCCGGTATATGAACAGTGGGATTGATACGATGATTTCGTATGTCCCTGCTTCCATCCGGTGATAATTTGAGTATGTATATCTCTACGATCCTGTCGGTAACAATATTAGTACCGGTTGTTTCAATATCGAAGAAAGCAATTGGCTTTGTGAGTTTCAGTTCCATTATTATTATTTTAAAATGTATGTTATATACTATGCACTGCCATAAATTGCATTATTATTTGATTGGTTTTTTGTTTGTAGTTAATAGCTGTTGGTTTGGTTTTGGGGTTATGGTTTTAGGAAAACCCAATAACAATAGACCTTTTACTAAACCAATTGCAATGAACCTCAAACCATTGACCTTAATATTAATCAATCCCGCACGTGCGGGATTATCCCGTTTTTAGTATAATATTTTGTTTTTGTGGAGGATGCAAATTTGAAATTACTGACTTTCTTCCCAGGTGCTTAAATCCTTTCAGCATGATATTAAGATCATTTGTAATCTTATAATCACGTGCATATATCATATTAAGACGTGTGATCATTTCATTGTCGGGAGTTCTTTTTATAAAGGCATCAATCGGACACAAGATGCCGCTGCGAATTTTGGGAAGCTTTGATGAATCCTCGTTTTTGTAATAACCAATCCATGTTTTTTTTGCGAAAAGAACAAGAAAAATATTCTTATAAAACCCGGGAATGTTTTTTACCATAAAGACAAAAATAGGTGAGAAGATCAAAAGCAAGAGGGATGAAATAATATCAAAAAACCGTTTGTTTCGTTTATTGCTGAATTTGTTGATAGAATTTATATTTACCACATACAGATCGCCTGATGTATCAATAGAGTTAGACCCTATTATATAGAGGCTTTCAGGCGGCGCAATCTTGTAATCCACCTGCAATTCTTTTAATTCAGACATCTTGTCAATAATATCCTGTGGCGCCATGTTTTTAGCACAGAAAATCACTTCGTCGATCTTGTATATTTCTATGATCTCCTTGATTTGATTAATATTTCCGATGAAACCATTTCCTTTGCCTGCCTGTCCGCCTGCCCCGATGTAACCTGCCTGCCGGTAGGCAGGATCGGGGGTGGGCAGGTTATTATTTTCGGAAACATTTACAATCCCGATAAAACTGGGGTTAATACTCGTTTGTCTGAGAACTGATGTTACCCGTTCAGCTTCCTCCTTATCGCCAACAATAATAAAATTTTTGGTATTTTCGGCTTCAAAACTGAAATTTTTGAAATAAAAAATATTCAGTATAATCCTTATCATAAACATAGAAATAAGCGACCATACTGCTCCAATCACAATCAATGCTCTTGAAAAGCGGTATTCTTCGTTCAAAAGAGCATAAATGACCAGGATGATCATGGTACCTATTAGCAAGCCCTGAAATATTTTAATGGATCTAATGGGTTTATCATACCCGCCACTCAGATATACAGAGATAAGCCAAATGAAAATATAGGCAGGCACCACGAAGGTAATATACTCCACAGGATAATAACCACCGCGATGAAACAGAAAATTTTGTTCCCAATAGTTTTTAATAAAACAGAAGCCGGTAAATATTACTGCGGTGTCTGCCAAAGGAAGAAATATTCGATTTAAGAACCTGTTTGTAATTGCCATAAATGCTCTCAAATATATTGCAAAATTAATCAGAAAGGAGAAAAGGCGGGCATTTTTCTGAGAAAAATGTTTACGGGCAAAAATGATCATGGCATTATAAAAAACAAGCACATAATTGATACCGCTTTTCTTTGTGCTTTCTCCTTTAAAGTGAATGATACGGGTTTCCGGGAAATAGTAATTTTTGTATCCTGTTTTAATAATGCGGTACGACAAATCAATATCTTCTCCGTACATGAAAAATGTTTCATCAAGAAGTCCTGTCTTTTCAAGTGTTTCTTTGCGAAGCAGCATGAAAGCGCCTGCAAGGATATCAACCTGGTGGATTTTATCTTTATCAAGAAACCCGAGATGGTATCTTCCGAATAATTTTGATTTCGGAAAAAGCCTTGAAAATCCAAATACTTTAAAAAATGCAACTAATGGCGTTGGAAGTCCACGTTTCGATTCGGACAAAAATTTACCTTTTCCATCAATCATTTTCACTCCAAGACCTCCGGCATCCGGGTGAGAATCCATAAAGTCAGTGGTTTTTACAAATGTATCGGCTTCTACCACTGTATCAGGATTCAGAAGAAGAACATATTCTCCTTTTGACATAAGAATTGCCTGGTTGTTGGCTTTTGAAAAACCAATATTTTTCTTATTTTCGATGATTTGTACTCCCGGAAATTTCTCCCTTACCATCTTTACCGAACCATCCACAGAATTATTATCCACAACGATAATTTCCGAGTCAATTCTCATGCAAGCGTTCCTGACAGAGGACAAGCACTGTTCAAGAAAATACTTGACATTGTAGTTAACTATTATAACAGTGAGTTTCATCAGATCCGGAACGCATTTTTTAAAAAGCCAAATTTAGTATTTAGTAATGAACGCACAAAAAAATGTTTTCGTACCTAAACATTTTATAAACAAAATTCAGTATTAACAACTTTTTTTGTATTTACTATCGTGAAAAATAAAAATAATGTTTTTTTAATTAGAATAATTAACTATCTTTGTTCCCGAAAACATATATATGCTCTTCTTAGTATTGACAGTTTAATGGTTTTTCAAGTTTTAAATACAGGCATTAATTAAGGACAAGATTACATTATTAAAAATAAGTGAATAAGTAAATATAAATAAAAAAAATAGATATGAATATGAAAAATGTTGTACTATTAATTTTAGGAATTGTTTTAGTGAATTCACTTTTAGCTCAAACTCCGCTGCAAAAAGCTGATAGCCTTTTTATTAAAAAGGATTATTATAATTCCATTCAACTTTATAATAAAGCATTGAAAAAAGCAGAAGGTAAGGAAACGACACATATATATTTCCAACTAGGCGAATGTTACAGATTTGGAAATAACTATGAGCAAGCAATGACCTGGTATCAAAAAGCAATCAATGCCGGTTGTACATCGGATATCGTTAATCTATATTTAGGAGAGATGTTTCTTTTTACAGGAGATTATTCTACTGCAAAAACATACATTGAAAAATATCTAAGTGCAGTACCTAACGACAAGCTTGCTAAGTTACGAATTGAGTCTTGTAATTTAGGATTAAAAGGGCAAACAGAAAAACCTTTGTATGAAACCTATGTCGAAAAAACACTAAGTTCAGATGCAAGTGATTATGGTATTTCTTATTTTAAAAACAATAAATTAATTTTTGCCTCAACAAGGTCAGGCGGGAAAAAAATAGATCCTGTTACATTACAAGGATTTTCCGACATGTATGAATCAACGTTTGACCTTGTGAGGGGTTTGTGGAGTACTCCTACAAAGTTGAAGGGACCCGTAAATACTAATTTTAATGAAGGTACTTTTTCGTATGATCCCGCAACAAATACCGGCTATTATATGCAGTGCAACGGCGAATCGGGCAAAAAGCTCAACTGCAATATTTTGTGTTCATATTATAATGAAACCGCCAATATTTGGGAAACACCTAAACTTTTTGATTACAACTCTCCGGCATTTAGTGTTGGGCATCCAACGATTACAGCAGATGGAAAAATAATGTACTTTGTTTCGGATATGCCTAATGGTTATGGTGGCAAAGATATTTATGTAATTAAAAAGGTTGCCGGCACATGGGGAAAACCTGAAAATCTTGGCCCGATCATCAATACCATTGGAGATGAAATGTTTCCTTTTATTTCGGGAGATACCGTATTGGTTTTTTCGTCAGATGGACATCCCGGTTTTGGCGGGCTGGATCTCTTTACGAGTTCTATAAAAAAAGGGAAATTATCTAAACCTGTAAACATGATGCCCCCTTTTAATTCAAGCGCTGACGACTTTAATTTGATTTTTAAAGATTCAAGGAACTCAGGATTGTTTTGCAGCAATAGAGTTGACGGAGTTGGGAATGATGATATTTATACTTTCAGTTTAGTATCTGTGATACTTACTGCTTCAGGGAATATTAAAGACAAAGCCACAAACAAAAACCTTGAAGAGGCCCTTGTCCTTTTCATTGGAAATAATGGCAGTATTGATTCTGTTTTAACTGATTCAAAGGGAGATTATGAGTTTGCCAAGCTAAAACAAAATATGAAATACAATATTAAGGTCTCTAAAACGGGATATTTGAACGACAGTAAAAATCTTTCTGCTGAAAATGAAAAATATTCCAAAGAGTATAATAAATCAACGGGGCATGATCTTGACTTTCTATTAATTAAGATAACGAAAGCAGAAGTAAAGATCGACAATATTTATTATGACTACGACAGCGCAAGTCTGCGACTAGAGTCAAAAATAGAACTTAATAATCTAATAAATGTGCTAAAAGAAACTCCTGATGTGAAAGTACAGATTAGTTCTCATGCAGATGAAAGAGGAGCTTTTGATTACAACATGGATTTATCGCAGAGAAGAGCACAATCCGTGGTGGATTACATGATTGTCAATGGTATTTACCATGACAGGCTCATTGCTAAAGGTTATGGCTTTTCTATGCCACTTATAAAAAAGGCCAAGACAGAAGAGCAGCACCAGATGAATCGCAGAACAACATTTAAGATTCTTAACTCCTCTGAAATCGGCACTACAAGAAACATTGCCTATAATGAAGATACGCAACCAATACGAACTAATCAGGTAACAACAGCAAATAATACAAATTCAACGATTTCAACTCAAACTGTTGTAACTTCAAACACTAATAATGTAAATACAGACAACACAACCACAAACCAGAACACTACTGCAAATATCTCTAATGCTAATACAGCAGGCAATACTTCAACTCAAACCACAACTGTTGATAAAAAATTCTTTATCGTAGCTGGTTCTTATCCCACGGAACAGCAAGCAAAAGCTGCAGTTGACGTTTTAAAGTCAAAAGGTTTTCCGGATGCCGAAGTGATAGGGAAGAATAATGCAGGAGGCACACGCATCTGTTATAAAGGTTATGTTACTAGGGAAGAAGCGATGAAAGACCTTCCCGGAATTAAACAAAATACGAATCCTTCTGCATGGTTGTTTGAGAAAAAATAAAAATTTAAATAATTGTATGAAAATATTTATTTTTATCAATCTCATATAACCCGAATTATGAAAAAACTATTATTTACCTTGTTCTTATTGGTATCACTGCAAATGTTAAGCATTGCACAAAATGATATACAGTTCAGCAATTATATGTTCAGCGAAATTACGTATAACCCTGCAATGGCGGGTAATTCAGGCACACTTGATGCTGCTCTTATTGCTCGTCAGCAATGGTTTGGTTTCGATCAGTCTCCCCAAACACAGTTGTTGAATGTTCACTCTTATGTTGATCAAGTATCTGGAGGTGTTGGATTGAGTATAATAAATGACAAACTTGGCTTTGAACGCAGCCTTAATGTTAAATTCATGTATTCATATAAATTGAAGCTTTCTGATAAAAACAAATTGGCATTTGGTTTAGGTTTCGGCATGGTTAACAGAGAACTGAAAGGTTCACAGCTTATCTATGATGACATGACCGATCTGAATGGTGTTTATATAAATACCAACAAAATCAAACCTGATTTTGACTTTGGAATAGCATTTAATTCTGAAAGATTCTTTGCCGGTATTTCATCCACTCATATCGAACAACCACTCAAAAAGGCCACAATACTATATACTCCGAGGCATTATTACCTTTATGCAAAATACAAAATTAAAGCAGGTGAAAAGGTAAATGTTATTCCTTCAGTAAAAGTAAGAAGCAGTGAGTTTATTACACAGTTCGATGCTACTGCATTAGTATACTATGCAAACAAGTTTTGGGTTGGCGCTTCATTCCGTTTGGATGATGCTATTGTAGGCCTTATTGGCGTTGATATTACAAAGAATTTCCGTGTCGGGTATTCCTATGATTACACCTCGGGACCTTTAAAATCATACAGCAGCGGTTCTCATGAAATTATGCTGCTTGCTTCTTTTGACGTTTCAAAATGGATCATACCTGTAAAAACTCCACGTTTCTTTGATTAGTGGGATTTTTGATTCCGGAAAAAATAGAATATTCCTGAATCTATACTTCGGCTGAACAAGTTTGCAAGGATATTGAGCGAAGTCGAAATATTGCAAACTCATTCGCTCAGTATTACTGAATCTAAACATCTTTGCCTTTGCAAATCTGCCAAGATTCAGTATATTATGCAAAGCGCAGATAATACTGCGCTTTTTTTATTCCGTTTGTATTGTAATACCAATTATAACTTATTCCTGCCTGACTGCATCACGCAGGCAGGGAATTTTTATATTTTAACCGGCTGAGTAATTGCAGTAAATTTAACAATTTCTTAATATAGCATCTTTCAATTTAACATTAATTTAATATATTTTTGAACCATACACCTCACGTATGTTTGGTCTTGATACGGGTTTAACTATTCTTCTTATTATATGCCTGCTTGCAGTTTGCACATTTGAATTCATTAATGGTTTTCATGACACTGCCAACGCTGTTGCCACAGTTATTTACACTCACTCACTGAAACCCAGAATAGCTGTTATCTGGTCAGGGTTATGGAATTTTTTAGGCGTGTATACAGGTGGTATTGCGGTAGCGATGGGTATTGTAAATCTATTACCTACGGAAGCTTTGGTAGATCAGAATGTGTATCATGGCATTGCTATGATATTAGCGCTTTTATTAACTGCTGTAATATGGAATCTGGGCACATGGTACTATGGAATACCTTGTTCCAGTTCTCATACACTTATCGGTTCAATTTTCGGCGTGGGGATCGCATACATGTTTCTGCCTGATGTTCATAATGTAGCTCTTAATTGGAAAAAGGTTGAAGATGTAGGGTTGTCATTATTGATATCGCCGATATTTGGGTTCGGTCTTGCCATGCTTCTGATGATGCTATTAAAAGCTTTGCTGAAAAAAAAGAATAAAATATTTCACCCTCCTTCAAGCTCAAAAGCGCCGCCATTGTGGATTAGATCAATACTTGTTCTTACCTGTACAAGTGTTAGTTTTTCGCATGGTTCTAACGATGGGCAAAAAGGTGTTGGATTAGTTATGATCATTCTTATTGGGATTTTACCTGCCTATTTTGCACTGGACGCATCGAAAAATCCGGAAAAATTATATGCAAATGCCACGCAGGTCAGAGCTTTAGTTAATAATTTTGATACCTTAAAGTTTTCAGACCTGGATATGGCTGAATACAGGACTATCCGAAAGAAAACTGATACTCTTATTAAATATACTGCAAATATTAAAATGTTTGAATCCGTTCCTCAAAACAAGCGCTTTGAACTTCGTAAAGGTATCATTGTTATTGGGAAAAGCGCTGATAAACTTTTCGCATCACCAACAGCTAAAGATGGTATAAAATTAAGTAAGAGTGAAATTTCAAAGTTTAAATCCTTTATAAAGGATAATAAAAGTTACACCGAATATGCTCCCTGGTGGGTCATCCTGATGATATCGGTATCACTTGGGTTAGGAACAATGATAGGATGGAAACGTATTGTTATTACCATAGGTGAAAGGATTGGCAAATCACACCTTACTTATGCGCAAGGCGCAACTGCTGAAATTATTGCAGCCAGCACGATCACTGTATCTACTTCCCTGGGATTACCGGTTAGTACAACTCATGTATTGTCGTCTGGTATTGCAGGAACGATGGTAGCTGATAATGGATTCAAAAACCTTCAAATGAAAACAGTCAAAAATATTGCTATTGCATGGCTTATCACACTCCCGGTTACCGTAGTTTTTTCCGGTTCATTGTTTTTATTGCTTAGGTGGATACTGGGATAAAATTTATGCTGAGCATGCCGAAGTACCATACATTTTTAAAATTCCAAATTCAAAATTCCAAATTCAAAGGGGGCTTGGGGCTTGGAATTTGGAGCTTGGGGCTTTTTAAAGTTGGGTTTGGGGCTTTTAAAGAATGTACAAACCTGCCAGCCGCAGGCGGGTTTACCCCGCGCAAAGTATAAAATATGTATATTTACAGAAAAAATAATATTTACCCAGATAACAATATTTTTTGTAAATTTGTTTGTAAATGCTTAATAAACGTTTATAAGCGTTTAAAAACGGACTTGCCTGCCTCGCCGTCAGGCAGGCAAAATTTCAATATATTTACAATGAGTTGTTTATAGCTGTATTATTATTGTATAATACCAAGCAGTATTGATATAGTAGAAATTACTCCAATACGGTAACACAAACGTTACCAGCAACCCTCCTTATTTCCCGAACGAAATTAATTTCCTTAGCTAACGAAAGAGTACGTACTTTGTAGTAGGCTCTTTGTGTTGCCGATTTTCGCAATGGTGTTTAAAAAACCCGAGCGCAATCCTGGTAGAAA
>JBBAAT010000092.1:0-9463 GCA_041658145.1 Bacteroidales bacterium
TAAACTCAAAACATTTGCTAATGTTACCGATGTGCAAAAAATAATTGCTCCCAAAGGAGTAAGAGATGACAATTTGTTCCCTTTTGATTCAACCTATAACTGGAATGTTGATAATTATGGACCTCTTACTATTCCTAAAGCAGGAGTTACGATTCCAATCAATATTAAAAATATTTTAATATACCGGCGGATTATTGGAACCTATGAAGGAAATGATCTTAAAGTTAAAGATGATAAGATATTTATTAATGGAAAAGAAGCTATAAGCTATACCTTTAAAATGAATTACTACTGGATGATGGGCGACAACAGGCATAATTCAGCCGACTCACGTTATTGGGGCTTTGTGCCTGAAGATCATATAGTAGGAAAGGCTGTTTTTGTATGGCTATCTCTCAACCCCAACCATGGATGGTTTGATGGTAAAATACGCTGGAGCAAAATGTTCCGTCTTATTAACTAGTGCCTGTCTGTAATGTCAACACAAAACGTCATTGCGAGGAGGTACGACGAAGCAATCTATTGACACACAATGATTTTAGATTGCTTCATCCCGCATTCCGCAGGTGCGGAACGGGATTCGCAATGACGACATTATGGACAGACACTAACTAAACGCTCCTACATTCATAGAAAGCTGTTCAGGTGAACAGCTTTTTTTATACAAAAACCCTATCTTCATTTTTTTTATACTAATATTATTTTTTTTAATTTACAATTATTACATTTGCATCAAGATTCAAATCCAAGCTACTTACTTTAGCAAATAAATATTAATCCAACTAACTTACTTCTTCATATGAAAAATAAATACATCGACCTCATTGAGCAATCTTTTGAGTTTCCACAAGAGGAGTTCAGGATAGAAGAAAACGAATTATACTTCCACGATATCCCACTGATGGATATAATCAAACAGTATGGAACCCCTCTTAAGATATCTTATTTGCCTAAAATAGGCGAACAGATTCAGAAAGCAAAAAAACTTTTCAATGTTGCCATTGCAAAGGCAGATTACAATGGAGACTACCATTACTGCTATTGCACAAAAAGCTCGTATTTTTCTTATGTAATGGAAGAAGTGCTTAAAAATGATGTACATATTGAAACTTCATCAGCATTTGATATTCACCTAATTGAAGAACTCTATAAAACAAAAAAGATCAAGAAAGAACAGTATATTATATGTAACGGTTTTAAACGACCTCAATATATTGATAATATTGCCAATCTGATAAACCTTGGGTTCGAAAACACCATCCCGATCCTTGATAACAAGTTTGAACTCGACAAATATAAAAACTTAAATAAAAATTGTAAACTTGGCATCAGGATAGCAACAGAAGAAGAACCGAAATTCGATTTTTACACCTCCCGTCTCGGTATAAGATACAATGACGTAATACCTTATACTGAAGAGAATATTAAGGACAATAAGAAGTTTGAATTAAAAATGCTGCATTTTTTTATAAACACCGGCATAAAGGACACAGCCTATTATTGGAATGAACTTTCTAAATGTGTAAATATTTATTGCGATCTTAAAAAAGTTTGTCCTGAACTTGATTCTCTGAATATCGGGGGTGGGTTCCCAATCAAAAATTCATTAGCCTTTGATTACGATTATGAGTATATGGCGGAAGAGATCGTTTCACAGATAAAAAATATTTGCGAAAGAAATGTTGTGGCTGAACCACATATTTTTACCGAATTCGGATCGTTCACCGTAGGTGAAAGCGGGGCGGCTCTTTACTCTATTATTGATCAGAAACAGCAAAACGACCGTGAGCGTTGGAACATGATCGACAGTTCTTTTATGACCACTTTACCCGACACATGGACTATCAACCAGCGCTTTATTCTTCTTCCGATCAATAACTGGGACTCAGAATATCAACGAGTTAACTTAGGAGGGCTTACTTGTGATAGCCATGATTATTATAATGCAGAAGCCCATCAAAATGCTGTTTTCCTTCCCAAACTTAAGGATAATGATATACAATATATTGGATTATTTCATACCGGTGCATACCAGGAACCTTTAGGCGGGTTTGGAGGCATACAACATTGTCTTATCCCGGCACCAAAGCATATCATCATTGATATTGATGAAAATGGAGAAATTTACACAAAATTGTTTGCAAAAGAACAAAGCTATAAATCTATGTTGAAAATATTAGGATATTAACCCTGCAAATTCTATCTTTTGAAGGATTTGTTAGCCGATTTAAAATGTTGAAAAACAAATACATGCCACAGATTACACAGATTAAAATTATTTTTTTTTGTAAATTTTTACAAAGAAAACTACCTTTGGTAGTTTAAAATCTGTGAAATCTGTGGCTATTAAGGCTAATATAGTGGCTGAATAGTTACGTTTTATAATTATTATATTTTTCTCAAAGATTTTACAAAAAATGGTATTTTTGCCACATAAATCGAATATTAACTAATAATTTTATTGAATATGAAAAATACATTCAGGGTTTTAATGACAGTTGCAGTTGTTTTTGGGATAAATGAATCCTCTTTCGCTCAGAAAGATAAAAAAGCTTTTCAGGGTACGATAACTTATAATATTTCTTATAAAGGTGAAAATCTTACTCCTGCCCAAAAAGCTCAATTACCCGCGAGTGTAGTTGAAACTATTAAAGATTGCAAAACAAAAACAGAAACTGCCGCAGGCATTTTAACAATAACTTCAATTACTGATGGAACTGCCAAATCTGCTACAATGCTTATTGATATTGGAGATAATAAATTTGCTCTTAAACAAACCGAAGCGGATATTAATAAAAAACAAGCCGATGAACCGAAACTTACAGTTAATATAACTCAGGAAACAAAAGTTATTTCAGGTTTTACCTGTAAGAAAGCAATAGTAACTACAACTCTTGAAGACGGCACAGTTAACAACGACACCCTTTATTTTACTGAGGAACTCGGTTGTAAAGACATAAATTTTTCAAGCGGGTATAAAGATATTCCAGGAAAAATTCTTCAGTACACTGTTTACAATACAGAGATGCAATTTTCAACATTTTACACTGTAAAAGAAATTAAAAAATCCAAGATATCTGACAATATTTTCTTAATCCCCATTGATTACAAGGAAACAACCGAAGAAGAATTAAATAAAATGTTCGGGGGCGACGAATAGTTTAAAAAATATTTCATACATCTTCCCCCGTTCAGGGGGATTTTTTTTATTTATACGTTAGGTATAGATAGGAAGAAGGATTTTTTTACCTTTGCGAATCAGGAATACAGTTTTAGATGGCAGACTTAAAAACCCAGTTTAATAAAAATACTCTTAAAAACGAGGAGCAGGTTTCATCTGCCCCCGAAAAGAAAATTACCAGGAAGGTTAAAGAAAAGAAATTTTCTTCAAAAGAAAAAACATCTGCCCCGAGTACTCGGGGGAGTTCTTTCATTTATGATGAAAGGTTTCATAAAGTAGCGGGATTGTTCTTTCTTATTTTCTCCATATACCTTTTGATTGCATTTGTATCTTATCTTTCCACATGGGAAGTCGATGATAACATTTTTTCCGGATCGGCATCTGATTTAATATTCGATAACAGCGTTGCTACGGGAAACTGGATGGGACGAATGGGAGCGTTTCTTTCCTATATATTTATAAAAAAATGGTTTGGAGTTGCGTCATTTCTTTTTGTTTTAGTATTCTTTGTTACAGGATTAAAGCTTTTCCTTAATATCCGGCTATTACCGATTGGACTTACATACAAATATTCATTCTTTGGCATTATCTGGATATCCGTTGCTTGCGGTTATACTTTTTGTAATTTTTTTAAAACGGACGAATACTGCATACCCGGAGGTACTTTTGGTTTTGAATCGAATAAATGGCTGACCGGTATTCTTGGAACTATGGGAACCGGCTTGTTGTTACTTTTCGCATTGTTAAGTTTCCTTATTATTGCATACAATCTCTCTTTCAGATGGAACAAGAAAAAAATATCCACAGAAGAGGAAGAAAATGATGAACCAGAAACAGCAAACACCTTAAAACAGGAAGTGGACAGGAAAGAACAGCCACGCATGTGCGGGGTTGAATTTGAAGTAGCAGAAAAGAAAAGTGAACAAGAAAAATCCGAAGAAGAAAACGACATCCCTGATATCAAAAAAGAAGATTCAGAAAAGAAAGCCGATGGTATTGAATTTACGATTGAAACCCCTGTGACCGATGATGAATTCGATGAAGAAAAAACAGCAAAAAAGCTGATTGCAGAAATAGGTCCGTTTGACCCCAAACTTGAACTTCGCAATTTCAAATTGCCCTCACTGGATCTGCTGGATAATTACGAAACAAATTCTGTCGGCGTTCAAAAGGAAGAACTCGAAGAAAATAAAAACCTCATTGTTAAAACGCTGAATAATTACGCGATTCAAATTGATAAGATAAAAGCCACTATTGGTCCTACTGTAACATTATATGAAATAGTGCCAGCTCCCGGTGTAAGGATATCAAGGATAAAAAATCTTGAAGACGACATCGCGTTAAGCCTCTCAGCGCTGGGAATTCGAATAATAGCGCCTATTCCTGGTAAAGGAACGATAGGCATCGAAGTTCCCAATCAACGGCCGGAAATTGTTTCGATGAAATCAATTTTATCGTCTGACAAATTTATAAATAACAATTTCGAACTACCTATTGGTCTTGGCAAAACAATATCCAACGAAAGTTATGTTACAGATCTTACAAAAATGCCTCACCTTTTAGTAGCGGGCGCTACAGGGCAAGGTAAATCTGTTGGTATTAATGCAATCCTTACTTCATTACTTTACAAAAAACACCCATCTCAGCTTAAATTTGTTCTGATTGATCCGAAAAGGGTTGAACTCACCTTATTTTCAAAGATAGAGAGACATTATCTCGCAAAGCTACCGGACATTGAATCAGCTATTGTTATAGATACGAAACAGGTTGTCAGAACTCTTAATTCACTCTGTATCGAAATGGATCTGCGTTTAGACTTATTGCATGATGCGAGAGTAAGGAATATCAAAGAATACAATGAAAAATTTGTTGCAAGGAAGCTAAATCCTGATGATGGTCATCGTTTTCTTCCTTATATAGTCTTGATCATTGACGAATTTGCGGACCTGATCCTCATGGCAGGGAGAGAAGTGGAAATTCCCATCACACGGCTCGCACAGCTATCCAGAGCCATAGGAATCCATCTGATCATTGCAACCCAAAGACCTTCCGTTAATATTATTACCGGTACGATCAAAGCCAATTTCCCTGCACGTCTTGCGTATCGTGTAATTTCCAAGATCGATTCACGTACAATACTTGACACTGGGGGCGCTGATCAACTTGTTGGACGGGGCGATATGCTATTGTCAACCGGAAGTGACCTGATCCGTTTGCAATGCGCCTTTGTTGATATACATGAAGTAGAAAAAATTGCTGAATTCATTGGTGGGCAACGCGGTTATCCGGACACATTTCATCTCCCTGAATATAATGAAGAGAATGGAGAGGATGTAAAAAACATGGATCCATCTGAAAGAGACGAATTATTTGAAGAGGCAGCAAGAATCATCGTTTTACATCAGCAAGGATCCACATCCCTGCTTCAACGAAAACTAAAACTTGGATATAACAGAGCTGGAAGAATTGTTGACCAATTAGAAGCAGCTGGTATCATTGGACAATTTGAAGGAAGTAAAGCAAGAGATGTTCTGATAAAGGATCCCGGAAGTTTGGAACAGTTTTTGAAAAACATGAACATGAAACAGAATTAAATTATTATACTCTAAATGGCTTAATTGTTTAATTGATTAATTGTTTAATTGTTATATTGCTTAATTGCTTAATGGTTATATGGTTTAACAATTTAACAGTTTAACAATTTGTTTCAATAAAAGGCGAATTTTTAATCGTTTATTCTATAACAAATGAAAAAAAATAAATTTCTATTCCTATCTGTCCTGTTATTCAGTATTTGTGGAATTAATGTGAAAGCCCAAGACGATACAAAAGCAAAAACAATTCTTGATGGTGTGAGTACAAAAATGAAATCGTACACTACCATGAAAATTGAATTCACATATTCGATGGAAAACACCAAAACCAATGTCAACGAATCAAAAACAGGTATAATCCAAATCAAAGGCAGCAAATACCGCCTTGAAGTTGGCGGACAGATCGTATTCTGCGACAGTAAGACTGTCTGGACATACCTCAAAGATGAAAACGAAGTAAATATAAATAATGTTTCCACCCAGGAAGATGCCATAAATCCTACCACTATTCTTAATAATTACGCTGCTAATTTTAAGCCCAAATTTATTAAAGACGTTGTTGAAGGTGGAAAAACAATTTCTGTTATTGATATGACCCCTATAAAAGGAAAATCATATTATAAGATCAGGCTGAATATTAATAAGACAGCACAGCAGATTTTAAGCACACTTGTATACGACAAAAATGGATCGACATATACCTATAAAGTAAATAAATTCACCACTAATATTGCAATGCCTGATACAATATTTACTTTTAATAAAGCTGATTATCCAAGTGTGGAAGAAAATGATATGAGGTAATAAAAGACTTATTATACTCTAAATGGCTTAATTGTTTAATTGTTTAATTGTTATATTGCTTAATGGTTATATGGTTTAACAATTTAACAATTTAACAGTTTAACAATTTATTTCTTTTCGTTTTCCGTTTCAATGATCTTAGGGTGCTTACGGACATCAATAAATTTGTAATCTTCATAACGGAATATATTAAGGAAAGAATTTTCGAATCCATCATTCTCACCTGTTCTTACAAATTTATAATTACTCTGTAAATAAGCATTGCCTGTTTTATCTATGCATTTATCAAAATTTATCCCATAATCATTTAATGCTTTAAAGAAGAACATAGCTATATCAAAACCCTGGAAAGCATATTTATCAGGTTCAGTCTTATATTGGTCGCGATATTTCAAAATGAAATTTTTTACGTTATTGTCCATATAATCTACAAAGGATGATGAGAACAAATGAAGGTGAATGTTTTGCATGTATTCTGTTTCAATATTGTCAAAGTTCCGCCAACTGGACAGACCAAAAATGATCATTTTATATTTGTCATAAATATTATTAATCCCGCTTACATAGTTAGTTATGAATATTTCTCCGTTGGTCAATGTTACTACAATATTAGTATCAGTATTGCTAAAGTATCGGGCAATCCCGGTAACTCCGGCTGTGTTGTACACTACTTCCTTAAAGCTATTCTCAATTTTTCCTGCTTTTTTTAACTCATTGTTTAATGCGGTTTTGAATACAGTCAGATAATTTTTTTCATTTTCTATATTATTGTGAACAATCGCAACCGGAGAGCCAGGATACCTTTCCACAATAAACGCAGCAAGCTGTTTAAGCTGCATATTGACAGAAGGAAAAGCATTGAATACATTGGGATTTCCCTTTAAGATATCATCATCTGCAGATACAGGATCAACAACTTTAATATTATACTTTTTTGCAAATCTTGCTACTACATTCAGGCTGTTTTCAAAGAATGGCCCGATGATAAGGTGCATCTTCGGCAATTCCGTGTTTTCAAGTATTTTAAGTGTTGCGGCAGTATCATCATCCACATCGTAAACATAAATTCTGGCTGAAAATCCTATCTTTTTCAGGGAATCAACGGCCATCAAAATGCCTTCGTAATATTGAACAAATGTAAATGATGTATAATCATCGGTATCTTTATCTTTTATATCCGGGTCATCGAGGTTTATCTGATAAATATTATCAAGATAAAATGGGATCATTAACGCAATATTATATGAATTGAGCTTTTTAGATTTGCTACAGTCGTATTTTGTAGAATCTTCCCTATGAGCGACAGTATCTTTACCAAAATTAGTATTTTTAATTTGAATATTTCCTGATTTTACTGGTATTTTTATTGTTTGGCCCGGTTTAATTTTTTCTGTCAGGTCCGGATTTGCACTTTGTATCTCATCCACAGAAACAGCATATTTCTTTGCAATTGTGTACAAGTTCTCCCCTTTCTCAACCGTATGATTGATGAGTTCGGTGCCTTTGTTTGTTTCGCTTTTTTTAACAGGAATTTTTAACTTTTGTCCGGGTTTAATTTCCTTATTTGCATCTGGATTTGCTGATATAATATCATCCGATGATACATTGTATGCTTTCGCAATTTTCCACACCGATTCGCCCTTTTTAACGGTATGTATGTAATACTCTTTCCCTTTGATCTTTTCAATTTTTGTAGATTTCTTCACATCTTGCGAATGTGCAACGATAAAAAACAAAAAGGGAAATAGGATGGTAAGTAATATAGTTTTCATTTTTTTATTCCCATTCAATAGTAGCGGGTGGTTTTGAGCTGATGTCATAAACAACCCTGTTGATGCCTTTCACTTTATTGATAATATCGTTCGAAACTTTTGAAAGAAAATCGTACGGAAGATGTGCCCAATCGGCAGTCATACCATCCGTTGAAGTAACTGCACGTAAAGCGAGCACGTATTCATAAGTCCGCTCGTCTCCCATTACACCTACAGACCTTACAGGCAGAAGGATAGCTGCGGCCTGCCATACTTTGTCGTACAGGTCATGATCACGCAAAGCCTGTATATATATATCATCGGCTTCCTGTAATATTCTAATCTTAACTTCGGTTATTTCGCCAAGTATCCTTATACCAAAGCCAGGTCCGGGGAATGGATGCCTTTTAAGCAGGCTATCGTTTATTCCAAGCGTTTTTCCCAGCCTGCGTACTTCATCTTTGAACAGTGTATTCAGTGGTTCCACCACTTTCAATTTCATAAAATCAGGCAAACCACCAACATTATGGTGAGATTTAATAGTGGATGAAGGGCCTTTCACAGAAACAGATTCGATAACATCAGGATAAATGGTGCCTTGCGCCAGCCATTTTACATCCTGTACCAGGTGGGCTTCATGGTCAAAAACTTCAATAAAAGTCTTTCCAATTGTTTTGCGTTTTTGTTCAGGCTCTGAAACACCTTTTAATGCTGCATAAAACTTCTGTTTCGCGTCAACTCCTTTTACATTCAAACCCATGTTTTTGTATGAATACAGCACATTCTTAAATTCATTTTTACGAAGCAGCCCATTGTCAACAAAAATGCAATATAAATTTCCCCTGCCTCGCCGGCAGGCAGGTCCGATTGCCTTGTTTAGCAATACCGCAGTAACCGATGAGTCCACGCCACCTGACAATCCAAGTACTACCTTATCATTTCCAAGTTTCTTTTTTAAATCGCGGATGGTGGATTCAACAAAGGAATCCGGTGTAAATGATTGTGCGCAATTACAGATATCCACTACAAAATTTTTCAACAATATCATACCTTCCGTGGAGTGATATACTTCCGGGTGAAACTGTATCCCATAAGTCTCTTCGTTTTTAATTTGAAATCCGGCCACACGCACA
>JBBAAT010000093.1:0-9449 GCA_041658145.1 Bacteroidales bacterium
TGGCTATGGGTGGTCTGATGGTATTAAATGGCGAAATGCAAGCTCTGGAATACCGATGATATACTAATAGAAAACAAGTTTGGAAAAAATATACCATGGTTAATGGTTGATGGTATTAGCTGTTGGTTTAGCTGAATGGTCTATGGTTATTGGGAGAAAACCATATCCCATTAACTAAAAACCAAACCAACTGCTATGACTTAAAACCTCAAACCAGATTTCTTTTATATAGCACATTTCGGAATAAGGTATTTGTGTATTTATTAAAATTCATGTAGGTTTGTCATCGTAAATAAAAACCCAATCTTATGTTTATACTAGAAACGAAAATTAATATCAATTCGGAAGAATTTAAGAAAAATAAAGAAGAGTATCTTAAGTTACTTGACAAATATAAAGAAATCCATAAAGAAATTATTAAAGGGGGACAGGCAAGCGCTATAAAAAAGCATAAAGAGAGAGGCAAATTATTAGTAAGAGAACGTATCGATTTGTTAGTAGATGCAAATACTCCATTTCTGGAATTATCTCCTTTAGCTGCTTATGATCAATATAATAATGAGTTTCCTTCAGCAGGAATTGTTACAGGTATCGGACTGATACACGGCAGAGAAGTTGTTATCATTGCTAATGATGCAACAGTTAAAGGTGGCACATACATGAAATGGGCTATTAAGAAGCATCTGCGGGCACAGGAAATAGCTATGGAAAACCATCTGCCTTGTGTTTATCTGGTTGATTCAGGCGGGGCTTTTTTACCTGAGCAGGATACGGTTTTCCCTGACAGAGATCATTTCGGCAGGTTTTTTTATAACCAGGCAAGACTTTCAGCTATGGGCGTTCCGCAGATAGCTATTGTAATGGGACTTTGCACTGCCGGTGGCGCTTATGTACCCGCGATGAGTGATGAAACTATTATTATTAAACAACAAGGAACTATTTACCTGGGCGGACCTCCTTTGGTTAAAGCTGCAACAGGCGAAGTGGTTACAGCCGAAGAACTTGGAGGCGCCGATGTACATACTTCTATTTCGGGTGTAGCAGACCACTTAGCCGAAAATGACCAACATGCTATCCGGATATGCAGAAACATCTTCGAATCAATGGAAGTAAAGAAAAAGCAAAAATTAGATATTGCTCCTATTGAAGAACCTGCTTATGATCCTGAAGAACTTTATGGAATAGCTCCCATTGATTTCAAGAAGCTTATTGACCCTAAAGAAATTATTATGAGAATGGTTGATGGCAGCAAGTTTCACGAGTTTAAAGAAAGATATGCTACTACGGTTGTTACCGGATTTGCACGTATTATGGGATTTCCTGTAGGAATAATTGCCAACAATGGCGTGCTGTTTTCAGAGTCGGCATTAAAGGTAACACACTTTATAGAACTTTGCACCTCGAAAAAAATTCCGTTATTATTTTTACAAAACATAACAGGATTTATTGTTGGGAAAGAATATGAACGACATGGAATAGCAAAAGACGGGGCAAAAATGGTTCATGCTGTTGCCAATGCTGATGTTCCAAAATTCACTGTAATTTTTGGCGGTTCTTTTGGCGCCGGGAATTATGGAATGTGCGGGCGCGCTTATGGTCCAAGATTATTATTCATGTGGCCCAATTCAAAAATTTCTGTTATGGGAGGATTACAGGCTGCCATTGTATTATCAACTGTCAAAGAAGAGCAATACCTGGCACAAAAAAAAGTGGCGCCAAAAGAAGAAATCGAAGCGCTTAAAAAAGCATAATGGATAAATATGAACACGAAGGCTCTGCATACTATAGTACTTCACGTTTATGGGACGATGGTATAATTGACCCTGTTGATACAAGAAAAGTATTGGCTATGGGTATCGCTATGTCGTTGAATAAAAAATATCCTGAGCAAAATAATGGGATATTCAGAATGTAAAAATTGGAGATCACAAATTGTGACCTCCAATTTAGATTTGATGGGATTGCGTTATAAACCTTTTTGTTTTAGCAAAACATCATAAATATAAAAGAATAAAAAAAATAATGGCATATTCAGAATCAATGTCGTTTAGTTTTTGTACGACTCCTTCGGAGTCGAATGTTTATAGAAATTGCATTGTGCTATAAACATACGACCCCTGCTGGGGTCGAACATTCCTTAACTAAACGACATTAATTCAGGATGTAAGAAATTCGGTGTAAATATTTGTAAGAGTGGCTGGCAGCAATATCTAAGTTAAGCACTATATTAAAAAATTAACGAATGACTTTATCAATATTATTAATAATTGCAATAGGATTTTTATTAAGAGCCTATATTTTTAAAAAAGTAAAATATAGAAACCTTCATTCTTTTATGATAGCTTTCTTTATAAATTGCCTTTTTTATTATTTACTTCCTGCTATATATTTTGCTTCTGATTTATATATTTACTCAACTCAAAATGATTGGTCTGGTGGAATGACAATAATGTTGACAATTGACTATTTGACTTCAATATTATTATATATTTTCGTTGGACTTTATTTGACCATAGGAGTTTGTTGGATTCTAAAATTAGGCGTAATAGACAAAAAGTGGTGCGTACTTTTTTATTCAAATGCAGACACAATAAACCCTCCAAAGGTTTTTTAAGAGGGATTTATTGTGTCTGCATAAAAAATAGTATTGTATGGCTTATCGGTATTGAATTTGACAAGCTAAAAACGCACACACTTTTGTCCATTAGACCTAAAATTACAAATTAACAGATGGATTTTAATACTTGGACTTACAATCGGGATTTTTATGACTTTGACGATGGCTTATATTGAATCGACTTCGACTTTTTTTCGTATGAGTCCTACATTTTGGTTTATTTAAAATAAAAATACAGTGCATAACTTTCTTGCTTTAAGGGCTTGTAGCAGACGGGTTATAGCAGTACGCATTTAAAATATTATATCGAAACGGAATAACGAAATAAATAATTTTAAATTGGTTACATGGTTGATAATAAAATGATAAGGGGTCGAATTCGACTCCTTTGAAAAAACTATTTATAATTTAATAACTGATGCTACGCAAAAGTCCGAAGGACTTTAATATGAATAACTCCGTATGAAATACGGAGTAAACGAAAAACAAAACATATCAACCCGTCTGACGGGTTGAATAAAAGAAATATTATGGGCAGCACTTATACACAAATTATATATCAGATTATTTTTTCGACTAAATCGCATGAAAGAACAATTACTGAAAGCAAGCGAGACGATTTGTTTAAATATATTGCAGGAATTTTAAAAAATAAAAAATGTCATTTATATCGTATAAATGGTGTTGAAGACCACATACATATTATCACACATATTCATCCTTCAGTGGCGCTGGCAGACCTTGTAAAAGACATAAAACTTGCCAGTTCAGAATGGATTAAGAAGAATAAAATATTCCCTTATTTTAATGGTTGGCAGGACGGATACGGTGCTTTTACTTATTCAATCAAAGAGAAAGACAGATTGATTGAATATGTAAAGAATCAAAAAGAACATCATAAAAGAAAAACATTCAAAGAAGAATTTGTCGAACTACTTAATGAACACGAAATTGAATTTGACGAAAAGTATTTGCTTTAATATATTCAACTCCTTCAGAGTTGTCAGTATTTTCTATATTTATACCCCGTATTTCATACGGAGTTATTCACATTTATCCCGATATATCGGGATTGATAAATTCGCGTAACATTAGTAAAATAAGTATAAAAGAATGGGTAGAAAAACAAACGCAAAATGATTATATTAAATGACCAATAACATGAAAAACTACGAAACAATAGAATTCGAAATCAAAGACCGTGTGGGAACTATATGGCTGAACCGGCCCGATATTCACAATGCTTTTAATTCACAAATGATCAAAGACATTATTGATTGTTTTGAATCCCTTAATAATGAGCAAGATGTAAGGATAGCGGTACTAAGAGGGAAAGGGAAATCCTTTTGTGCAGGCGCTGATCTTAATTATATGAAAAGCATTGCCACTTTTGGATTTGAAGAAAATTATCATGACAGCTTAAATCTGGCAAAGTGTTTTTATGCAATATATACATGCAAAAAACCAACCATAGCTGTTGTTCACGGTGCTGCAATTGGCGGAGCAAACGGACTCCTGACTGCATGCGATTATGTTTATTGTTCAGATGAAACTACATTTTCACTAAGTGAGGTAAAAATAGGTCTTGTCCCTTCATGTATCGGACCTTACGTGACTAAAAGAATCGGAGAATTTGGAGCAAGAGACCTTATGATTTCGGGAAAAAGGATAAAAGGAAAAGAAGCCGAATATTACAGGTTGGTTAATAAATCACTACCTCCGGAAAAACTCGATGAGTTTACTGATTCGGTAATTGCCCTTCTTATGACAAGTGGACCTAGTGCTATATCAAATTGTAAAAATTTAATTTTTGATATTTCAAATAAACTGACCTTTGAAGAATCTATAGATTATACAGCCAGATTAATTGCTGACATGAGAGCATCAGAAGAAGGACAGGAAGGAATGGCTTCTTTTCTCGAAAAAAGAAAACCAAATTGGGTGAAATAATTAATAAAGAAAATGAAAAAAGAAATAAAATTTAGTTTGATTTACAGGGACATGTGGCAATCGTCTGGGAAATATGTTCCCCGTGTTGACCAGTTAAAAAAAATTGCTCCTGTAATAATTGACATGGGGTGCTTTTCAAGGATCGAAACTAATGGCGGAGCATTCGAACAGGTAAATTTATTATTCGGCGAAAATCCAAACACAGCCGTCAGGGAATGGATTAAACCTTTTAATGAAGCTGGTATCCAGACACACATGCTCGAACGCGCTCTTAATGGAATCAGAATGTTTCCTGTGCCTGCCGATGTAAGAAGGCTGATGTATAAAGTTAAAAAATCGCAGGGAGTTGATATTGCAAGATCGTTTTGCGGACTCAATGATCATAGAAATCTTGAACTCTCCATTAAATATGCAAAAGAAGCCGGTATGATTTCGCAGGCAGCTTTAAGTATTACTCACTCCGAAAAACATACGGTTGATTATTTCCTTGAAGTGGTTGATAAGGCTGTTGAATATGGAACAGATGAAATTTGTTTGAAAGATATGGCTGGTATTGGAAGACCTGTTATGCTCGGTAAGTTAGTTAAAGCTATTAAAAATAAATATCCTCATATTATTGTTCAATATCATGGACATTCCGGTCCCGGTTTTTCTGTAGCATCAATTCTCGAAGTAGCAAAAGCAGGAGCAGAATATATTGATGTTGCGATGGAACCTCTTTCCTGGGGGATGATACATCCTGATGTTATTACAATAAAAGAAATGCTGGATGATGCAGGATTTGCCGTACCCGATATAAATATGAACGCTTATATGGAAGCAAGAGCGTTGACTCAGAGTTTTATTGATGATTTTCTTGGATATTTTATTGATCCTAAAAATAAATTTGTGTCATCATTGATGATTCAATCCGGTTTGCCCGGTGGCATGATGGGTAGTTTAATGGTAGATCTTAAGGGAGTTCACCCTGCAATTAATCAGGCATTTATATCTGCCGGAAAATCTGCAATTTCAGAAGATGAATTTTTGATAAAACTATTTGATGAAGTTGCTTATATTTGGCCTAAAATGGGATATCCTCCTTTAGTAACTCCTTTTAGTCAATATGTTAAAAATACAGCTTTAGTCAATGTAATTAATTTATCTCAAGGTAAAAAGAGGTATGAAACTATTGATGCAAATACATGGGATATGTTACTTGGTAAAGCCGGTAAGTTACCCGGGGAATTAGATAAGGTATTTTTTGATTTAGCTAAAGCCCAAAAAAAAGAATTTTATACCGGAGTTCCTCAGGATGCTTATCCTGATGTACTAGATAAGTACAGAAAAGAAATGAAAGAAAATAATTGGGAATATGGAGAAGATGACGAAGAATTATTTGAATTTGCAATGCACGAAAGCCAATACAGGGATTATAAATCAGGAATTGCTAAAAAAAGATTTGAGGAAGAAATTGCTAAATTAAAGTCACCTAAAAAATCATTTGCCGTGAAAGAAAAAGAAACCCCAAACAGAAATAATTATAATAAAGATGAAGTTAGTCAGGAGATAGCTTTTATCGCATTTTTATTATACAGTTTAAATAATAAATTAATTGACCAGCAAACAAATATTTCTAAAAAATACAATGTTTGGGATTCAATAGGATATTGGAGAAATTTAATGACAGTAAATATTAATTATGATGAAAAAGAAATTCCTGTTAATATTAATAAAATTAAACCTGCCTGCCGGCAGGCAGGAATTAAAGAATATGAGTTAGAAATAAAAGGGGCAAAATATATTTCCGGTTTGGTTAATATTGATATGGGAGAAATTGATATCAGCGTTAATGAAGAATTTTACTTTGCGAAAATATCTAAAGGAGAAAATCAAAATACCCGTATAACAATTAATGGAAAAAGTTTTGATTTGAAACGAAATGATGTGTTCAGCGAAGATTCATCTGTTAATGTACATGAAAGAATATCTCTGAATCAAAGTAATGACATTACCTCTCCAATGCCGGGTAAAGTGGTTAAACTAAATGTTAAGAAAGGAGATTCGGTTAAAAAAGGCGATTTATTGATTGTTATTGAATCGATGAAAATGGAAAACAGTATTTACTGTACAAAAGAAAATGCTGTAGTTGAAAGAGTGAACGTAAATACAGGACAAATGATAGACGCCAGTGCTCCGCTGATCGTTTTTAAAGGCTGAATTTTCGTTTATCATTGTCTTGTTGTGTTATACCAATTCTTAATTCAAATTAGCCCAAAGGCTATTTTAAATTATAGAATGGTTAATGCCGATCGACAATATGTTTAGTCCAACCCAGTGAACTATTACATATTGTGTATCGGTATTATTGCTGAGGTTGTCCTAATATTCGGCTGCCCTGCTGTTATATTAAGTGTGATTTATTATTCTATTATAAATTTACCTTGTCCGGCAATTCCGCTGTTGTTTTGCAATTGAAAAAAGTATAGCCCGTTTTTCAAATTTCTGTTCTCTACTTTTACCGCTTCGTTTGTTATGTTCTTAATTTTTTGCACTAACTGTCCTGTTGCATTATAAATTGTCAAAGTGTGATTTTCATTTTTTGGATTTGAGAACTGTATGGTTATGGAAGTATTGGATGGATTTGGGAATATGTTGATTGACGGAGCATTCGGCGTGTTCAATTCGTTAACTGTATTTGTTATATCCTCACAAAGTGACGACTGTCGGTGGATGTCATGCTGAAACATCAGCCAGTCGGGTCCATTTCCTTTCCCGGCAGTGATCATATAAGCACGTCCGTAATTATTCTGAATTGCCGGATAAGAGTCATTTGTGATATCAGCTAATGCAACACCTCTGAATGCTCCTTCATATCCGGGAATATTGTAATGCCATTTATGGATGCCTGTATTAGATAGCGCAGTAACCACATACCCGCTGACAAAAACCACTTCGCAGTTACTGTGGCTACTACAAAATCAAGCTGCCCGTTGGTGTCGAGGTCAACAACGGTGGGAGCTGTCTGTATCCACGAATTGAGGTCAACCGGGATTTCCCATGCCACCGAACCGTTTTCGGCATTGATACAGATTACATAACCTTCGAATTCTCCATGAAGAATTTCTGGTTTTCCGTCGTTGTCAATATCGGCAATAGTCGGAGGTGAATCACTTCCTCTGGTTGGTGTCTGCCATTTCACAGCTCCCGTTTTTCCATTGAAGCAAAAAGTAGTAGGGTTACATGAACTGGGAACAATTACCTCAAGTGAGTCGTCATTATCCACATCATAAATAATGGGAGCAACATCGTTGCAGCCTTCTGCTCCGTAAGGGTGGGTGTTGTATTTCCACAACAGGCTACCGTCCTCTGCGTTGAGAGCATATACACTACTGTCGTTACGGTAGCAGCCAAAAACAACTTCCATTTTCCCGTCACTGTCAATATCGCCTGCAGCTGATTGACCGAAGGAAGCATCATTAATATCGTACCACCATTTGATAGTTGGTGATTGTGCATTTACTTTGC
This sequence comes from Bacteroidales bacterium, assembly GCA_041658145.1. GTDB lineage: Bacteria > Bacteroidota > Bacteroidia > Bacteroidales > CG2-30-32-10 > JBBAAT01. The sequence continues at coordinate 8,075 of JBBAAT010000093.1, forward strand.
TTATGAAAAGTAAAGAGCAAGTGACCGTTAGAATGATAATTACTTTTTTCCCCGATAAAAATTGGGATTTCATTTTATTCAACATGTTTTGTTTCTTCTTTTAATTTTTGTTTGTTTTTTACAAATCGCATTTCATATAACATATGTTACGCTCAATTCATTATTCATTAATATCTTGATTTATCTTTAATCTTATTATAATATTTTTCTACTCCAATCTTCTTCATTCTCATATTTATATCTACTGAGCGCTTATGAAGATGTTGATCAAATCCTGTATTGTCACATGGGAAATCAGAACATTGAAAACAAAAGTCAATTTCTTTCTTTTCATAACAATCCCGCACTTTACAATCTTTGAATATTTTACATTTTTCCTTTCTACACCCCGCACATTCAATTGATGCAAAATAATTCAAGAGTTTTTTGAAATCCGGATATGTATTAAAAACCGGTTCGTCAATTAGATCAACAAATCTTTTCGCATAAATGTCAAAATCACCTAAAGATTCTTTTAATTTATTGCTATAGTTTTTAATATCTCCATCGATAAATGCAAAACATTTTCCACAATGCAATCCACATGGTGCCAGTCTGCTTTTTATTAAATCATAATTCATCTTTACATCCTTTCTGGTGATTCAATAGTTAACTCATTTCTCACATCTCCAGTATTTAATATAGTTTCCGGCTCAAAAAGAAGTAAATGAGTTTCAATGTCGGCGATGGGTCTATGTTTTACTCCTTCAGGAATGATAACGCTCAGGAATTGCCGCAGTATTGTCGGCAATTTAATGTTATGGGCAGGTTTAGTTCTCTATCATTCGTTAAAGGTTGTTACTGTATTACAATTTTTTCTGTATGAATATTCTCTTCGTCATCCGTCAGCTGACGGACAAAATATATTCCTTTAGGATAACCGGAAAGGTCTATTTCATTTGATGTTTGTTGTTTAAATTTGGACAAATAAATTCTTTCTCCAAGCAAGTTCACAATCTCAATCTTTGAAATTATATTTTAAAATTTTCCTACTCGTATAGTTTTTCGGTGTCGCCCCGTTTTTTGAGTGGTCACTGGTTTCCACTTTTGTATTGCAATATTAGTATTTTTCAAACAGTCAAGAACTGTCCAAAGAAAATTTTGGCGGTTTTCTTGTCTGTCCGCTGTGTTATTGTCGTTTTTTAAACTTCTGCCTAACGTCAAATTTTGTCGTTGATTATCAATGTTTTATCATATTGCAAATCATTCGATTAATAGTACTGATTAGTTACAATTTTATTTTGTTCCATTCAAAATATTATTTCTAAATTTAAACAATTTTATATGCAAACAAAGATAAGTATTAATTTATTTTGTATAATTGCTTGCGGATTTC
>JBBAAT010000094.1:0-9447 GCA_041658145.1 Bacteroidales bacterium
TTGGAGCTGCCTCTATGAAGAGGTTCGGACTTACTTTAAAGCATCTGGAGGCTAGCCTCCAGAGATTTTTTGAAAAACCGACTGCAACCTCGGCCAGCGTGCGTTGAAAGGGGGCAACGCACGCTGGCGCACTCATGCCGTCCTTTTCGCGCCGCCCGAAAGGGGGCGGGCGGCGCGCAGAAAGAACAGATTGGCAAAAATTACTTTCCAATACGCCCTCCTGTTTGCCAGTCTGCTCTAAATACGTACCGTTTAATCTGTAGCATCTCTATCAATTACATTTTTTATTAATATAGAGATATTGGCTTATTAAAGGGGATTCTTACTATAATCTATCTATTTACATTTTAACCTCTATCATTTAGTTTCCAATAAGCTTTTTGAGATCTCTGGGGCCCCTCAAAATAAATTTTTCCTTCTTTTCTCAATTCATCCAGTAAGAGGTTTATTTGCTGGTTACTTAGCCTGCCTTCAAAAATTCCGTCTCGCAAATCAGGCATACGGCCTTTTTTATGTTGCTGAAAAAATTTCAATAAAAGTTCTTTTTGCTGATTTTTAGAAAACCATTTTTTACGTGTGTATTCTCCTTTTCTATCTAGAAAATCATAGAATTGATTACTGAGGATATACTTAGTACCACGACCTCTACCGATTTTTTCAATTATGCCAAGCTTTAGAAATTTATTGCGTTTTTCAGCATCAAGGGAAAATTGCTTTTGACGGATTGTTTCTAAAAATATCAAATCCTTTACAAAATCAAATCTAATCTGTTTTTCTTTTGATATCTTTGCCAAAAAATAAACGAAATTTTTATCTTTTACTTGTGCAGGAATCTGCAATTCTACAAATCCTGCAGATGTTTCTCTTAAAATCGGTGCGCCTTTACCTTCCGATATAGATTTTTTGAAAATCCTATCTAATCCATGGCCATACCGTTCTACAAATCCAATTTTTCCTAAAGTTTCCATTAAAAGACGATTTCGCCATTTACCCTGACTATCAAGTGCATTTTCAGGAGATACGCCTGGCAAAAAATTGCCTGGGCTTTTTGCCGTAAAATTATCAATAGATGCTTCGAGAAAAACAGATCCTCTTTCACGGTAGTCTCGGTGTGCTACAGCGTTTAAAACGGCTTCGCGTATGCTTTTTTGATCAAATGCCCAAATATCACCTTCAAAGAAACCTTCCTCAAAAGGGAATCGGGAATTCCTTGCATTTACAGCTTCCCAAATCTCATCGAGAATATTTAAAAATGGTTCTCGCCAGTCCTTGGTAAAATCAAAATCCAATTTTCTTGGATCATTTTTCCATCCAAAACGAATTTCAGCTTCGGGTAAAAATTCTCCTATTTTTTCATGTTTTCCAGATAAAATAAGGGCTGCATATGTAAGTTGACCGTTGCGGATAAGCAAAAGTTTTTCGAGTACTTCCTTATGGGAAAATCGCAAATATTCGTCTTTACCTTCTTTCTCTGCCCATTTCGCCCTCAATGTTGTTAGCGCGGTTTCACTTAAATCTTCTAACTTCAGTCCTCTACAAATTTCAGCGGAGAAATCAAAGGCAACATCGCGATAGTGGACTAAGCGCTTTTGATATTCAACTTGAGCCATTTTTGTACTGGTAGAACCAATTCGTATGTAAGGAATCCCTTTGAATATATGGTGTGGAGTACTGCTTTTGCCAACGGCAATTTTAATAACTTGCTGCTCCTCATGTTTTTCCGCAATGATTTCGGGATAGAGGCGTGGCTCAAAATTATCGTGATAAAACTGAGCAAGATCACGCAATGTTTTTTCAGTAACAGTGGAAATACTAACGTAAGTTCCATCATTTTTTATTCCAAAATATAAAGTGCCACCATTCTTGTTTGCGAATGCACAAATATCTCTTCCTGCCACTTCTTTTTCTGCAAGACTTTCTTTGTATTCTATCGTTTCTGATTCCTGTTGTGGATTTCTATCCATACATTGTAAGTTACTTGGTTGATATGATTAAGGTACCTTATTTATTTTTTGCTATCTTAAAGAATAATATCGCAACAATCAGATCAACAATTGACCAAAGTAGATGGCCAAAATAAAGTGGATTGATGGGGTTAAAAATAACAGCAACAATAATCATAATCCACATCCATTTTTTATTCTTTTCTTTATAGTAGAGATAGGCACAGAAGACTGCTGTACCGAAGACGAGAAATTTCAAAAGTTGATAAAAAAAGTATGGCCAGATAGGAATCATGGCAACTACCAGCACGATAGCGGTTATTTTTGAGAGCAAAATTCTGTAATGACTTTGTTCAGCAGTTATCATATTCATTTAAGATCTTTCTAAATTGCTAAATTGAGTAAAATAAGCAAGCTCATCAGGCGAAATTGATGGGGTGAATTTATTTATTGCACCGATAATCATCTCTTCGTCTATGTGATCTTTATCTTTAACAACGGCTGCACGTGCCGCTTCTGTAACTATCAATTCTATATCGGAACTCACATATTTGTCTGTCATTTTTGCTAACTTTTCAAAATCAATGTTTTTGCTATAGGGTCTACCAGAAAGACAAATTTTAAACATATCTCGTCTTGCTTCAAAATCTGGGGCGGGAACGTATATCCTTTTATCCATTCTTCCTGCCCTTAGAATGGCAGTATCGATCATGTGAGGTCTATTAGTTGCACCAACTACAAGAATTTTTCTGCTGCCTGCATTGTTTAATTGTATTAAAAATTCATTGATTTCTTCCTTCTTTATATCTGCACTTGATGTTAATTCCTCCCTTTTAGGTATCAATCCTTCAATTTCATCGATAAAAATAATTGAAGGCGCTTGCAATTTGGCCATCTCAAATACTTTATTGATGTTTCCTACAGCACCATGCACCCAAGGAGTTGCAACAGATGATGGATTAAGTTCGAAAAAATTATATTCAAGTTCCTCGGCTAATTTCTTAACAATAAAAGTTTTTCCACATCCAGGTGGCCCGTAGAGCAGTATTCCATTTGGAATAGATAATTTAAATTTCTTGTATTTCTCAGGATTTAGTAGTGGATTGATGACGTCATTAATTAATAATGCTTTCAAGTCCTTCATACCTGCTACGCAATCAAAACCTCTTAATACAGTTAGATCATCGATAATCTCGGTCATTTTTTCGTGCGAATGTACGCCAATAATCACTCCAAGATATTTCTTACCTTCGTGGCTAACCGTAACAAGATCATATTTTTTCCCACGATCAACAATTTCTTCTGGTTTTATACTAGTAAAAAGATATAAGTAATTGCCATCGGAAAGTACATAAACTTCAGTAAAAAATATGCGCTCAACTCTATTCTTAACAGTTAAGTTATCTTTAACCGCGAAGCCATTGTACAAAATTGGTTTTACAGGTGTTGCCATAGAAGGAAAATTTAATATCTTTTCGTACAGTTAGTTTGTAAATAGTTATTATAAGCATCTACCTGTAAGCTGAATTTATTAACTTTTTCGTCGTATAATTGAGCATCTCGTTTGTATGCTTCAAGTTTGAAGTTGTGAGCATTGACCGCGGCATTGAATAGAGCAACCGCAACCTCGTCATTTTCATCAATATGGGTATTATCAATCTCGGTTGCTGATTGTTGGATAGCTTCTGCTCGAATTTCAAGACTTTTGCTTTCAGTTTCAAGTTCGTGTTTTGTAAAAGTTGGTTTTAATTCATCCGATTTTCTTGAGTTATAACTCGAGCAATTATAATACTGTCCGTTGCTATCATCGTCTTCGTTAGAATAAGTTGAAGAATTTGAATTTACGCTGCTACTTGATTTATTATCAGGCAGACTTCCTGCCCAAATAAAAAATGCAATAACTGCTGCCCAAATTAATAAACCTTTCCAGACGTGGCTATTTTTCCCAGGATTGACAGGGACAATATGGCCACTCCATTTTGCAGTAAAGTTGCCGATTAACGGCATCTTCCAGAGGTCTCCAGTATATGCACGATAAATGGCAACTACATAGAATCCAAAAAGGCCTAAGGTAAGCAGCGATCCGAGAGATGGCACCACAGCCAAAGCGATAAGCACAACTATAGAGCTAAAAAACAGTAGCATACTTTGCAATGCATGGAATTTGCAGTAGAGACTTTTGCGCTTTAATAGTAGAGGGATTACAAAAAGGAATGAAAAATAGCCGAGTGCAGCAAACAATCTTTCATTTTGAGTCGTCGCTACTTTGGGAGTAGTAATTTTTTCAGGAGCCGCTGGGGACTTCTCCGATTTAGCCTTTGAAACTTCATCTGCTTTATCCAAAAATTCCATGTCGATATTTAGATGCTTTTTTTCGTTCATAGTCATTTAAGTGATAAAACATAATTAGCACAAGCGGTCACCAGGTCAGGTAAAATTACCGCATTAGGAGAAGCCATCGGAATCTGCATAAAAGATCGCCCTACTTCACCCTCCGCTTTCCACAAGATCACTTGGCCAGCCTCATACTTAGGTATGTAGATAGTCTCACTCCACATAACCCATTCTTTTCCACCAAAAAATTTTGATTTATAATAGCCATCTTTTGTGAATTCCACTCCACCGATATTTACGCTTTCACCTTTATCGAATATTTTTAAAAGCATACTTTCAACCAGCAAAGACTCAATGTAATGCTTAGCAAGCGTAATTAATTTCATCCAAATTTCCTCTTCCGACTTAGAGGAAAAAGAGAGCGATATATTTTCATCCGCAGATTTAATGGAGAAATTATAGGAATGAGAAGTACTTTCTGAAATTGGAATAAAAAGAACTGAAGTCGACGTGGTGGTTTGCGTTGAATGATACGATATTGATTTAACATCTTTATAAAAGATTCGCTTGCCCCGATAATCTACAAAATTATCCTTGAATATAACTGTTCCACCAAACATTCCTGTGATTTCTACCATTGAATTATTAACATCATCCTCAATATTTTTCTCTATTTGTGCAATCTCATTATGAAGCTTATTTTTCAAGCTTTCAGTCCCACACATTTGGATTGCAACCTCCAATAGCTTAAGTGCCTTATTGCGTTCACTAAGCTCATTATGCAATTCAAGTACGACACTACGAATGGCATTTGCAGCCCTATCACGCATTATTTTTGCCTGACTATCCTCATAGAGACCAAGATCAATTAACTTGTTAAGTTCAGATTGGATTACAGCAACAAATTTCTTAATATTGTCGGATTCTTCCTTGTCGAGAATGCCATCGGCACTTACTTTCATTTTCTCCAGTCCTTCTACAGCTTCATTTATAGTTTGAAAAACAGGGTTGAGAATTGTTTTTTCTACCTTTTCACCTTTTCTAGAAAAAACATTTTGAAATTCACTAACGTAATCAGTATCTTTATGCTCATGATGTAATTCCGCATAAATATCAGATAAGTAATTAACTGCATTATCTTTAAATTCATCTATGATTTCCTGACTCGCGGTTTGTTCATGATGTAACTTATAAATTTTCGAGAAAGATGCCCAGAATTTATCTGAATTAATAACTTCTTTCCATACATCCAAAGATGCCTTAAGGTAGTCTTTATTATTTTCACCGTGCAATAGTAGACAATATAAAATTGCTAAGTTTTTTTTGTAAAAATAGGCTTTTCCTACATTTTCCAAAGAGACTTTTCCCCACAGGTCTATGGCCGATTGGTAATCCATCTTTTTAATGAAATTTAAAGCCTCCTCGTCATGATGATCTGAGATTTGCAACCAGAAAAAATAATCTTTTATTTCTTTTTTGGTATTTTGCAGTTTCTGCATAGCTTCCTTCACTGAATGTTCTGTGCGGAAATCTTTAAACAACCCAATATCAAAATCATATGTCGGATATTCATCAGCTTTCAAACGATTAATAATTTCTTTGGATCTCTTGAGCAGCTCCTTTTGACTTACGGTTACATCAAGACCTAAGATGTGAAATGCATTATTTTTGAGAATATTAGTCATATTAGCGGGTTATACCTGATGAATTACTTTTTTTAACAATCTCCTGTTCTTCCGAAGGAAGGAGTGAGCTTAGACTTCTTACGCACCGTTTCAATTCATCTGCATCTCCACTTTCCATAGCTCTCTTCCCTTTATCTATAAAATACTGTGCTTCTTTTTCGTTAGTAAATTTCTTATCTCCTTGTGTTATTTGCTCAAAGTGATAAGCCCAAGTCGAAGGGTTAGCCATTATAACCTTAGTTCGCAGATCGTTAATCTGCTCACTAACATTGATCAAAAGAGTTTTATCATTCTCCCCAATGGCTTTATCTCCTTCCTCCTTCATCTTATTAAGCTCGTCATTATATGATTCGCGATATTTCTCTTGAGCGTATTCGCTTATTGTCTCTTTAGTTTTTATGACATTCAAATTAAATTCTTTGACAAGCTGGGGCATCTCTTTTTGCTTCTCGAGCTTATCAAGAACAACTTTGAGATCCTTAATTTGTTTATTTGCTTTCCGTTTTTCATCTTCATCGAGGCGAGCGTTTTTTAAACTAGAAGTAACAGACTGAACAGTACTATTAATGTTATTTTTTTCCTCAGTGGTGCAATTCTCTTGAAGAATTTTAGACCTCTCTATTTGAGAATCGAATTCACTCTCAAGATCCGATACGTCAATAATCTCATCTTTAAATGTTGATCGTGCGTTCAGAGTTAAATCAACCAAAGGGATATAGGCTGTTACGGAGATCTCCCTCGATTCGTCTACTTGCACCGTTATTTCAATATCTGAGCCTTCTGGAAGATCGTAAGGTAAATCACCACCTCTGATTCCCAATTCACAGATAAAAACATTTCGATCTGGTATTTCAGATTCACCTTCGCCAATTCTAATCCAGAGGGGATTATTACTTTCATCTTTTACTAATCGTCTAGCTGTTTTAAATATGTCGGTTCTCTTGAGTGGCAATATAGAACCTTTTTCAAAAAACTTCTCAACTACCTCTACTGCCGAGAAACCCATTTTAATATCTCGTCTGCTAACGGCTATGCCGATTGAATGCGGTATGGGAGCGCCGGAAATTGATAATCCGTGAGTAATAGTAAAAGAGTCTTGGTCTATACGAACTGAATTTCCCTTTTTGTCAAAAAGGTAGACCCAGAAAAAGTTTGTCTTGTTCGCCTCCAAGGTAACTGTGTCAAAAAATTTACCATTCTTTAGTCTTAATTTTGATCCACTGTATAATCCGCTATCGGCTTGTATTTGTATATAATATTCTTCTTCAGAATCCTTCAACTCTTCAATTACCCCACTAATAGTTTCCTCGGTTTCTGAGGTTAAGGATTCATAGTTCAGATGCAAGCTCATACCTCCTTTCGCTATATTTTTTGTGTTATTTGCAAGAAGTTCTTTCGGTATTTTTTGGCCGATTCCAAATACACATGCACCTTTTGCTACAACAGTAAGAGGATCAACTGAAGAATCTACAGTGATTTTTAAATCCTGCGCTAACCTTTCTTTAATATAAGGGATTTGAGTTGGCCCACCCACAAGAATGATTTTCCCTACAGAGGAGTTTTTCATGCTCGCTTCTTTCAAGGTTTCTTTTGATAACTCAATCGTACGATCAACTTGTGGTTTAATAAGTTTCTCGAAATCTTTTTTAGTAAATTCGATTGATAAATAAATCTCATCATTTTTTTCATCGTGGCCAATGCCGTCAATTTCTATAGTAGTTTTCTCATATTGAGAAAGATATATTTTTGCTGACTCAGAAATATATTTAAGTTTTGAAAAAATACTACGGTACTTATCATTACCTCTGTTAAAATCGCTTATCGAATATTTTTCGAGAATTTTAGGGGCAATGATTTTGTCCACAATCAACCAGTCGAAGTCCTTACCGCCCAAAAAATTATCGCCATTATGGCTTAGTACCGAAAGGACACCGTCTTTTGCACATATCAGAGCTACATCAAAAGTCCCGCCTCCGAGATCATAAATAAGCCAATTTTCATTTTTAGCATTCATGAAGCCGTAGGATATGGCGGCGGCAATTGGCTCTTGCAATAAAACGACGTAGTCGAAGCCAGCAAGATTACCGGCTCTTTTAGTAGCTTCTGCTTGTAAGAGGAAAAATATGCTGGAACAGTAATAACCGCCCCTATAGTATTAAAATCGGGATATTTTCTCAGAACATCCTCTTTCAAACTTTTAAGTATTTCGGCAGAAATTTCTTCAGCATTCATTTTAATGTCAGTTCTTTCAAAAAAGACAGTTTCTGATGTACCCATTAATCTTTTGACCTCTGCTTTATTGTTTTTAAACTCAACTTCAGATGCATCTTTGTATAGTCGCTCGTATGCTCTTTTTCCTACAACTTTGTTTTTTGACTTATCTACGCCAAAAACCGAAGGAGTATATTCATCGCCAAAAACATTTTTTACGATCTCTATTTTTCCATTATTATTTATGGCAATTTCTGAATTTGTGGTGCCCAAGTCTATACCGATCTGAATACTTTGATTTACCATAAAATTTTAAAGTTTATTGAGAAGTATAATTTTTGCCTTTCTTACAACTTGTCCCCTATGCATTATGGTTGGTTCAATTGTTTCCTTAACAATAGGCTCTTGTATCGAAGAGTCTTTCTCTACAGAAAGAACATCCAAATTTAGCCCATCATTATATTTTTGATTCGTGTGATCTATAAACTCAATGTCATACTTCTCAATGTATCGTTTTAATTTTTGAATCGATAACTCCAATTTTTTCCTCTGGTTCTCCGGTAAACTTGAAGAGGATTTAATAATACTTTGCTCTATTCTCCATATCTCAGCTGCAAGCTCAATCATATGATTGAGCTCCAAGGAAATTTGGAGTGATTTTGGTGCCACAGCAAATTTTATATCCTCCTTAATTTTCAAGTACAACTGGTCAAATTTATCTTCACTTCTAACACCTCTCTCCTCTTGTCGCAATCGAAGATAAAACAAGATAATCAAGGAAAAAAAGGCTCCAAAAATGGCCAATATGGGGAGTAACTCTATAAATCTAGAAAAAAAGATATTCATCTTATTTTATTAAATCATTAACTTCTACTCCTAATGCGAGCGCTAGCTTTTGTAGTGTTTCGTAAGTTGGATTAGAATTAATTCCAGATTCAATTTTAGCGACGGTATTTAAAGATAAATCAGTAAGTTTGGAAATCTTTTCGAGCGAATAATTCTTATTTTTCCGGAGCCTTCTAAGGTTTTCTGATATCGCATTGTCGGGTGGGGTTGACATCTGAATGTTGATTTAATATTATAATGTTAAGACTAAAATATATTAAGTGTAATCTTTATATTGCAATCTTAATGAAAAAATTATTTTTAATCAATAAAATTATTCGTCGCCTTATAAACGGTACGTATTTAGAGCAGACTGGCAAACAGGAGGGCGTATTGGAAAGTAATTTTTGCCAATCTGTTCTTTCTGCGCGCCGCCCGCCCCCTTTCGG
>JBBAAT010000095.1:0-9447 GCA_041658145.1 Bacteroidales bacterium
AGTTTAGCAGTTCCCGCAAGTTGATCGAAATAGGAGTTGAAGAAATTCGCTTTATCAGGGACATCCTTATATGTAGCGGTAAGCCAGAAAAGATATATCTGGCGAAGATTTTTTATATAAAACTCTGCAAAATCGCCTAACTTATAGCCATTGCATTTTACTCCCAAAAATAGAGGATTTGTTGATACTGGCTTACTTTCAGGTGTAAAAGAAAAATTACCATTCTTCAGATCAGGATGACCGATCATCTGGAAAGGGAAATTTGTTCCGCGTCCCACTGAGATGACCGTCCCTTCGAATAATCCGAGTGAAGGATACAAATAAACGGAATTCATATTTGGCAGATTTGGCGATGGAGGTACAGGTAAAATGTAATAATACGTATGGTTGTAATTATTTACCGGTACATATTTCAATTTACATTTAACACCATTCTTCAACCAACCTTCTTCATTTACCATTGATGCATATTCAGCTACAGTCATGCCATATACGATAGGTACAGGATGAAGCCCGACAAAAGAAGAGTTTTCTTTTTCAAGTACGGGACCATCAACGTAATATCCGTTAGGATTTGGTCGATCAAGAACAAGGAATTCAATATTGTTCTCGGCACATGCCTCCATTACATAAGTCATTGTTGAGATATAAGTATAAAACCTTACTCCAACATCCTGAATATCATAAATCACAATATCAATTCCTTTCAGGTCGCTTGCTTTTGGCTTGTAATACTTGCCATATAAGGAGATCACAGGTAAGCCTGTTTTTGTATCAATTGTATTATTAATTGATTCGCCAGCATCTGCTGTCCCTCTAAAGCCATGCTCCGGACAGAATATCTTTTTCACAGTAATATTAGCATTCTCAAGGCTGTCAACAAGGTGAGTCTTGCCGATTAATGCCGTATGATTTACAACTACAGCCACATTCTTTCCTCTGAGTAGCGGAAAGTACAACTCTGTGCGCTGGGCTCCGACTTTTATGCTGTCAGCAGTTATTACTTTTGCATTAATGTTGGCAACTTCCTGCTGGGCGTTGGTTATGAATGGCAGTTGCATTAACAGGAGCAGCAACGGCATGCACATCGACAATGGCAAGCACAGCGGCAGCGATAAAAAAGATAAATTAGTTTTCAATAAACGCATTTTATGTTTTTTGAAGTTTATTGCATTGCAAACCTACATGAATTTTCAAAAATACGCAAATACCTGATGAAAAGGAATAAGGGAATGAGGGAATGAGGGAATGAGGGAATTACAATTGCATAGTCAACAAAACAGTATTTTATTTGTAACTATTCAGGTATAGGGAAATAGAGGTATAAGGGAAAAGACCTATAACTTTCACCACCCCTATACCTTTATAACCTACACCTTTATACCTAAATAGTAAATTTATTTTTTATCAATCCTTTATGAATTATTAGTATTTTTGTAAAAAAATCTGTATGAAACAAGTTTCTATATCCCTTAATCCTGAGATAGCCAGAGCTTACCAGCAAGCAACGGACGAGGAGCGTCAGAAAGTGAATTATATCGTAAACAGTTGGCTTAAAAACATTTTTTACAGAAAAAAAGACAGTAAGCAAAAACTTTTTGAAACGATGGATCAGATTGGAAGAATTGCTGAAGCCAACGGACTTACTCCTGAAATACTCAATGAGATTCTCAACCAAATAGAGCATGAAAAGCACTAACCGATTTGTTGTTGATACAAATATATTGATTAGTGCTATGCTTTTCCCCTGCTCCGTTCCCGCACTTGCTCTTAAAAAAGTATTCGATATTGGAATGGTTGTAATATCAAAGGAGTGTGCAGATGAGCTAACGCTGGTTGTAATGGATGAAAAGTTTGAAAAATATGTGCCTTTTTCAATGCGACAAGCGTTTTTGCTGGATTTTGAAGATGCCGTTGTTTTTGTAAATGTGAAAAATAAAATAGCAGTATGCCGCGACCTCAAAGACGATAAGTACCTTTCCCTTGCCGTGTCGGCAAAAGCAAAATTCATCATTACCGGCGACAATGACCTGCTTATATTAAATCCTTTTAAAAACATTTCCATTATCACACCTGCTGAGTTTCTGAAAAAATTCTGATTGTTATTCGTTGTTTTTCTTTATTCGTTTGTTCTATCATTCTATTGTTCGTTATCTGCCTTGTCGGCAAACAGGTTCATTATTCCTTATTTTCCGCTCCTGCCCGCATATTACGCCTTTCCGCCTTTGTTGGTGTTATCACCAACAAAGGCGGAAAAATATTAAAAATGAGCATACCATATTAAGACTCGCAATACACCTGATTAGTAATGTTGGAAAAGAGGTAAGTTATAACAATCTGTCAAAGGAACTGGGAATAAAATCTGTACGCACCACTATAGATTATTGCGACTATTTGAAGGAAAGCTATTTGTTTGATTTTGTTCCACGTTTTTCGTTTTCAATAAAGCAACAACTGATTAATCCCAGGAAAGTATTTTCTGTGGACACAGGTATGGCAAGCGCCAACAGCATATCGTTTAGCGAAGACTATGGAAGAATGCTTGAAAATGCAGTTTTTATGAGGCTCAGGCAAGCATCACAGGATATTTTGTACTTTAAAGACGGATATTCGGAATGTGATTTCCTTGTAAGGAAAAATGAAAAGATTATTGCTGCTGTTCAGGTTTGCTGGCATTTAACAGAAGATAACATGGAAAGAGAAATAAACGGGCTAAAAGCTGCAATAAATTTAACAAAAGCAAAAAAGGGAGTAATTGTAACTTTAGATCAGGAAGATGTATTTGGGAAAGTACAGGCTGTACCAGCATGGAAATGGATGAAACAAGATCTGATTGCATAAGATTTTTAAGACTATTAAGACCCCATTTCACATAACAGGGTAGATGCCTCCGGCATCTTTTTCCCTTTCTGTTTTTGAACCCAGCGGGTTCATACGTTTATAAAAAGTTGCTTGTGGTTGTTTTGTTCGACCCCGCGGGGGGTCGCAGATTATTACGTTATCCCAGCTTTTATAAACCTGCGATGCCTCCGGCATCTTATACCAATTGTAAATATAAAATAGTCTTGTGCTGCCTTATTTTTTCTATCTCTTTTTGCTGAGCGAATGAGTCCGCCAGCCGGCGGATTCATTCAGCCGAAGTATAATAATATTTTAAATAGTTTGTATTCGTAGTACAAATTAATTTGTATTTGTAATACATTTATCTCATGTTACGCAAGAAAACTCTTGTGTGAAAAAAGTCCCAAGCCACAAGTTCAAAGAACCAAAACCCAAGCCATGCACGCAAGCCCTCTTGAAATTTGAGACTTGGAATTTGGGATTTTGGTCTTAGCAAAATGCAAGGTTTTATCCCATTTCTTTTATAAGTTCTCCATTTATTAATTTTTTGATATAATCCGGCGTTTTTCCAGTTAAATAAAAAGGCAAATTCAAAAGTATAAATTCTTTTCCTTTTAATGTTTTTGCTGTTTCAACACTAAATATGCCCGAATATATTCTTAAAGCAAAATTATGTGGACACAAATCAATAAACTCCATTAACGAACGTAATCTTCCTGTTTTTCCCAGTTTTACTTCAATTGGTATTAACAGATTATCTACCTGCAAAACATAATCAACTTCAGCATTTGATTGTTTTTTTTCTTTTACCCAAAAGATGTTTTTTGATAACGGACTTGTTTTTAACGACAACAATTCCTGCCCAACAATATGTTCTGCTATTTTCCCTTCAAAAATAGTATCTAATAAATCGTTGTTTAATATCATCAGTTGTATTCCTGCATAATAATTCAAAATGCCGGTGTCTAAAATATGTAATTTTGGCGATTTTCTTTTATTTTCAATTATAGGAATTGAAGTTTTTGTTGTGGGATAAACAAGCGATAACAGGTAGGTTTTTTCTAATATCCTAAAACATTCTCCAATATCTTTTGATTTGTAATCAGATGAAGCAAACCCTTCAAATTTTATTCGTTCGCCGGCAAGTTTTACTGCGTTATAAATAACATGCCTTATTATTTTTGTTTGGTTATTGTTTTGCGCATATTTTTCAACATCATCTATATATGTGGCAATAAGGTTTTCGAAAATACGACCTACGGCTACAATATCTTTATTTTCGATATAATGCTTAACTACTTCGGGCATTCCGCCAATCAAGCAATACTCTACAAATAAATCCAGCAGTTTCTTGTGACCGTAAGCTTGAAAAGGAAAATTATTAAAAATATTCAGTGCTAAATTCTCTTGTTGTGCCATTAAAAATTCTTCAAAACTGAATGGACGCAAAATCAAATATTCCACTCTGCCAACCGGAAAACTAATTTGATTGTCAAGAATACTTTCCAATAATGAACCCGCTGCAATAACATACAAATGATTAGCTTGCTCGAAAAAATAACGTAATAATTTTATAGCTTCCGGAGAGTTCTGTATTTCATCAATAAAAATTAATACTTTATCTTTAGAAGTTGGCGAAATATTATTTTTAAGATATAATATCTGGATAATTGTTTGAATATTATCATTTTTTTCAAAAATCAGTTTATCTTCTCTTTTATCTAAATTGAGAGGAATAAAATAATCAAATTCAGAAGAAAACATTTCGACCAAAGTAGTTTTACCAACTTGCCTTGCACCCCTTATTATCAAGGGCTTCCTGGTGGCGCTATTTTTCCACAACAGCAATTCTTTTGTTAATTTCCTTTTATACATAACACAAAGTAAAACATAATATATTCAATAATCAACACAAAGTAATGCATAATATTTTAAATATGCAACACAAAGTAAGGGTTATTTAGGATGCTACGATGAAATAATGTAACTAATCAGTACCGTAAAATAATATTTACTCATATTCAAAGTGCCTTTAAAAATGGGAGGCATAAGCGCTTTACATTGTGAGGAAAAGTGTTTCAAATTTGTGTAAATGTTTTCTGTATTTTTTGATTTTTATTTCTGTTTTCAGAACCCTGCGGGTTCAAAGGTTTATAAAAAATCTTTTCGGTTGTTTTGTTCGACCCCTGCGGGGTCGTAAATTATTACGTTATCCCAGCTTTTATCAGAACACCTGTTATTAATGAAAAAGGGTGAAAAGTAACGATACGCTTTCCTTTTCCTATCTCATTTGTTGTGGCAGGCCTTCGCAGTCAAAGATGGAAATAATAATAACTTAAGTTTTGCATAATTTATTTATTTTTCCGTTTTTTCTCCTTGATGAGAAAGAACTTAAGAATCAAGAACGGCGTTAGCCCTCACGAATACCTTTAAAAAAGAGACTATATGAGTAAAATCCGAAGCTGCTTATACACCTGCTTACACACGCCCGCCGGATTTTCGTGCCTACGCACTTTTTCTGCTTCGCAGGAATTCAGTTTGCTGATGTGCTATTAAAATAACTCTATGCATCATGTAAAAGGACTGCTTCCAATGAACAACACCAAAAACATATCAAACATTGGCAGAAAAGCCCAAAGGGTTTTTGAATTTCTCCGCCTGACCGTTATTAATTTCCTTTTGGCAAAAAACAAAAAAGCCGGATTGCTTTTTATTAATATTTATATATCTTAGTATTGACAAGTATTTGGTGAATTTATTTTTCATACAAAACTTCAGATAATAATTTTTGCAGAAATATTAATATTTTTGCAGAAATACTTTTAGTATTGAACACAGAGTTTTTCATAGCAAAACGCATATTCTCCGTTAAAGAACTGGGTAGTTTGTCTAAACCGGCAGTGAGAGTTGCAATTGCAAGCATTGTATTAAGCATTGCTGTGATGATCGTTTCAATGGCAATTGTGACAGGATTTCAGAAAGAGATACGCAACAAGGTAATTGGCTTTGGCGCACATATACAAATCAGCAAATACGATTCGAACTCTTCGTTGGAGGCACAGCCAATTGATAAAAGCCAAAACTTCTACCCTGCTTTTGATACAGTACCGGGCATTCGTAATATTCAAGTGTATGCCACAAAAGCCGGTATCATCAAGACCGATGAACAAATGGAAGGTGTTATTCTAAAAGGTATCGGTAGCGATTATGACTGGTCGTTTTTTCAGAACAGAATTGTGGATGGAACTATTTTCAAAGTAAATGATTCTTCCAAATCCAAGGATGTTATAATTTCAAAACTGCTTGCCGGCCGCTTGAAACTGAAAACAGGTGATTCGCTGCGCATGTATTTTATTTTAAAAGACCAGACACTGCCAAAGGGAAGGAAACTGCATATTTCGGGTATCTATGAAACAGGACTGGAAGAATTTGATAAGGTATTTGTAATCGGAGACATTGCCCAGATACAGTCGCTGAACAAATGGAATAATAACCAGGTAGCTGGTTTTGAGGTAATCTTAGATGATTTTAAAGACCTTAATAAAATGAGCGAATTTGTTTATAAGAACATCGGTTATGATCTTAACTCAAAAAACATTGAAGAACTTAACCCGCAGATTTTTGACTGGCTTGGCTTGCTGGACATGAATGTTATTATTATTCTTACGCTGATGATACTTGTAGCAGCCATCAACATGATATCCACCTTGCTTATCCTGATATTAGAGCGAACCAATATGATCGGCATCCTGAAAGCGCTTGGAGCCAAAAATGGAAGTATCCGTAAAATATTTCTTTACACCTCGGCTAATCTTATAGGCAAAGGGTTATTCTGGGGTAATTTAATTGCTATTTCTCTTTGCCTTTTACAAAAACAATTTGGAATTATAACACTCCCGCAAGAATCATATTCTGTTTCTTCTGTGCCAATTAATCTGAATATATTTCACATACTGATGCTAAATGCAGGAACATTGCTGATGTGCATGCTGATGCTGATAATACCTTCTTATATTGTAACTAAAATCAGCCCGGTTAAAGCGATACGGTTTAGTTGAAAGTGAATTAGTTGGGGGTTTAGAGCACTAATTTTCAAACATTTTTTTAGATTTTTTTTCTGTTTTTCAGAATATGAAAAATCATCTTTTTCAAGTTCTGCAATACCTTCCATTCCTTTGTTCAATCTTGGTTCTGCGCTTTTAGCCTTATCAAGATATTTTTTCGAATTCACTATATCTTGTTTTTGATAATAGAGCACAGCCAATCCAAGAGTAGCATCAATATTTTTTTCATCAGCATTTTCCTTAATTAAAAGTTTTAAATGGCATAATTTAACTTAGTTACTTCCATGAAATTTTTATATCTCTAAATTCAATATTGTTATGTTTTTCTGTTTGCATTGAAAATGTGTCAAATTTAAACAACTTAATATACAGAACGTCCGATAAAATACCAGAAAATGTTTGTTTACCTTTTAATGGTACATCGGTATAAATAGTTGTATTAATATTATCATAACCAGAATTAAAAGAATTACCATTTAAATCAATAATTATTGAATTGTTAAGTAAAAAATTCAAATTCGCCTGCTTGTTAATAATTAAGAATTCTAAAGTAACAGTTTGAGTCTTCTTATTACCTTCACATTTGACTAACTTGTATTCAACTTTATCCGCTTCTACTTCCAAAATAGGTTGATTAAGTTGAATAACTTTTTTTAAGTATTCATTCTCTGACTCTAATGAATCGCACTTTGTTTGCGAATAAGCTTTATTAGACAAGGTTAAAGCTAAAAAACTAAAAAATAATACTCTTTTCATAATAGATTGATTTTAATTATTAATATTGAAAATTAAACTAAAACAATAAAATCTGTTCTCTTAGCATATCTATTCTAAAAACTTCATGTAGTCATTATTTTTAGTTTTGATGCACTCTCGGGGGCAAGCGTATCATGTTGCCTACATATTTCCTGCTTTACTTTTTTATATAGCAGTATACCTTAATAACAGCAGACAACTACACCTTTTGTACACAATTTATTTACACCAAATTTAAAACATTTTTTCAAACACACTAAAATTTATTAATATCATAAATTAAAAAACGCCACCGTTTTCCCCGTAGCGTCTCTACTAATATTCTTTAAAAGCCCCAAAACCCAAGTCCCAAGTTTCAAGAACCAAGACCTACGCTACAAGTCCCCTTTGAACCTGCCTGCCGGTAGGCGGGTTTGGAGCTTGAAATTTGGAATTTGGGACTTATCACTTGTAACTTATCCCTTGTCAACTTATCAACTTTTACTTCACTTCCCGAAGGAACTTCAACTTTTCCTCCATCACTTTAATATCTCCCTTCGCATTTTCGATCTTCTTCAAAAATCCTTTTTTTAACAAATTTGCATTTTTAGAATTGGCAAAGGAGACAACCATAATCATATGCATTCGTCTTATTAATAAATAACATTTATGTTTAATATTTGAAAGAAACCAATAGGATTCGTCTTTAATTTTCGTAATTAACTATATATCACAGAAAAAAAACATAAGAAATTTCTTGACTTACGTATTTAAATATTGTAAATTAGCAACTATTTTAAACCCTCTTCCTACTTCTTATGAAAAAACTTTCTCTTCTTTTCCTGATTGCACAATTGTCTTTTTTACAAGAAGAGGTTAAAGCTGTTACTGCTTATCCTTATCCTATTGAATTTACGCAACCTGACGGAAGTATAATTACTGTTCTGCTTAAAGGAGATGAAAAAGTACATTGGGCACTTACTTCTGATGGCTATACACTTATGTTCAATAGTTCCGGAACTTACGAATATGCCATGTTAAATGATGATAATGAAATGGTACCTTCTGGCATCAAAGCTAATAACATTGCAAACAGAAGTTCTGATGAACTTATTTTCCTAACACAAACCCCTAAAGCTCTCTTCTATTCTAAATCACAAATCAGTGTTATGAAACAAATTTGGGATGTGTATAATAACGCGGCTAAAGGAGCCAAAGGATTTCCAACTACAGGAACCCGAAAATATCTGCTGATTCTTGCAAATTTCAATAATACAAGTACTACCTACACGCAAGCTCAGTTTAATAATTATATGAATCAGGTTAATTATAACTCCACGGGTAGTTTTAGAGATTATTATCTGGAAAATTCCTATGGACAATTGACTGTAAACACAACTGTTACTGTATGGGTTACGGTTCCGAACACACATGATTACTATGGACCCGATACTAAATGGGGTGAATTTGCTTATGAAGCTGTAAAAGCAGCCAATCCGACTGTAGATTACTCACAGTATGATAATGATGGTGATGGTATTGTTGATGGAGTTGCCATTATACACCAAGGGCGGGGACAAGAAGAGTCAGGAAATGTAAATGATATATGGTCGCATAGCTGGGATCTCGCTTCTGCTGGTTATAATGCTACTCAAAGAACTTTTGATGGTGTTAGAGTTTATTCATACACAGCAAATCCAGAAAAAAACAGTTCTGGTATAGTTACTATCGGAGTAATGTGTCATGAATTCGGACATACTCTTGGCGCACCTGATTTTTATGATACGGACTATGGTACGGGTGGTCA
>JBBAAT010000096.1:0-9391 GCA_041658145.1 Bacteroidales bacterium
GGAAGCAATAAAGTGGAAACGGTGATTTTGAATGGGGTTGAGCAGTGATTGACTACAGGTGTAAAATAGAAGCAGGAGCGTTTTATCATATATTTAACCGTGGTAATAACGGGGAAAATATTTTTTATACCAAAGAAAATTACAGTTTTTTTCTCAGGCGCTATGAGCATTTCATGGCAGATTATGTGGATACATTCGCTTTTTGTTTGTTACCCAACCATTTTCACTTGCTGATCCGGATGAAGCCCATCATAAATGTTTCTCATTTACAAAATGAGAAACATTTAGAGTGCCCTGTCAGCAAGCAATTTCAGGGCTTATTTACCAGCTATGCAAAAGCGATTAATAAACAGGAAACACGAACGGGTAGTTTATTTCAGCACCCTTTTAAACGTATAAAGGTTGATACGGAAATTTATTTACGTCAATTGGTGGTTTACATACACAATAATCCGGTAAAACATGGCTTTGCCAATTTTCCTGAACAATGGGCTTTCTCTTCATATAATTCAATATTAACCGATAAATCTGGGATACTGGAAAGAGAACAAGTAATCAAATGGTTTGATGATTTAACTAATTTTAAAGCTGTGCATACACAATCTGTTCAAATAATCAGAGAATTACAATTGGAAGAATAATTTTTTTATATGAATTTATGCCATACTCTTATGGAAGCAACAAAGTGGGAACGGTTATTTTGAATGGGGTGGTGCAATAAATAGAAATACCTGATTTTAATTTTTTAAAATAGTTGTTATAAAGTTATGGAATTACAGATTATTTAAAGCAAAATTTATGAAATAAGAGGGCAAAAAATAATGTTAGACTTTGATTTGGCAACTCTTTATGAAGTAGAAACAAGAGCTTTAAAACAAGCGGTAAAAAGGAATATTGAACGCTTTCCGAGTGATTTCATGTTCGAACTCACAAAAGAAGAATGGAAACTTCTAACATCACAAATTGTGATCTTTGAAAAAGGACAGGGAAAAGGAAAATATCCTAAATATTTACCGTTTGCTTTTACCGAGCAGGGAGTATCAATGTTATCAACGGTTTTGAGAAGCAAAACAGCTATTCAAGTGAATATTGCAATTATGAGAGCCTTTGTAGTAATGAGGCAGTATTACATGAATTATAAAGAACTGAAACTGCAAATTGAAAAACTTGAAAAAGAAATGAACCTGAAATTTAAAGATATTTATGAGGCATTAAAATATCTTTTAGAGCCTCCACGAACGCCGAGAAAACAAATAGGTTATAAAACACCTGATTCCCTGCAAGGCAGGAATGATGAATAAATAAAGCTCGATTTTCATTATTTTTTTCTAATTTCGTTCCAATTTTCACATAGTATCAAACATTCATCATTTAATATTCTCATAATATTATGAAACAAATCATTGAATGTGTTCCCAATTTCAGTGAAGGGAACGACATGAATATTATCAAACAGATCACAGACCAGATTGAAACCGTCGAAGGTGTAAAACTTCTTGATGTTGATCCCGGCAAAGCCACCAACAGAACCGTAGTAACTTTTGTTGGCGAACCGGAGTCCGTTATTGAAGCTGCATACAGAGCTATCAAAAAAGCATCGGAGATCATTGATATGCGCAAGCACAAAGGCGAGCATCCGCGCTTTGGCGCTACCGATGTTTGTCCCTTTGTCCCTGTTGCAAATATTACAATGGATGAAACAGTCGTATATGCACGCAAACTTGCGGAACGTGTTGGGAAAGAGCTTAAAATTCCTATTTACTGTTATGAAAACGCAGCATTCACGCCGGAAAGAAAAAATCTTGCAAACTGCCGTTCCGGCGAATATGAAGGCTTGCAAAAAAAACTCGCTGACCCAAAATGGAAACCGGATTTCGGACCTGCTGAATTTAATGCCACTGCCGGTGTCACTGCAGTGGGTGCAAGAGATTTTCTCGTTGCATATAATGTAAATCTCAATACAACTTCTGTAAGAAGAGCAAATGCTGTCGCTTATGATATCCGTGAAAAAGGTCGTCCCAAACGCGAAGGTAATTCAGTTTCAGGAAAAATTTTAAAAGATAAAGAAGGCAATCAGATAATGATCCCCGGATCTCTCAAAGAATGCAAAGCTATCGGATGGTTTATTGAAGAATATGGCATTGCTCAGATATCAATTAACCTTACAAATATCAGTGTTACTCCTGTTCATGTTGCTTTTGAAGAAGCAAGCAAAAAAGCAATGGAAAGAGGTTTGCGCGTTACCGGTTCGGAACTCGTCGGCCTTATCCCGAAGAAAGCCATGATTGAAGCGGGAAAATATTTCCTTCGCAAACAACAGCGTTCAGCAGGTATTTCAGAAGAAGAAATTATTAAAATTGCAGTGAAATCGTTAGGGCTTGATAATTTGAAACCTTTTAACCCGAGAGAAAAGATCATTGAATATTTACTGGAAGACAATGTAAAGAAAAGCCTTATTAATATGACATGCAAAGGTTTTGCAAACGAAACTGCTTCTGAATCTCCGGCACCCGGTGGTGGCTCTGTTTCTGCATATATTGGCGCTTTAGGAGTTTCATTAGGAACTATGGTTGCAAACCTTTCTTCACATAAACCTGGATGGGACGAACGTTGGGAAGAATTCAGCATCTGGGCTGAAAAAGGACAGGCATTAAAAGATGAATTGCTTTACCTTGTTGACGAAGACACAGTGTCATTTAACAAGATTATGGATGCATTCGGACTTCCTAAAAGCAATGATACTGAAAAAGCATTGAGAACAAAAGCAATTCAGGAAGCCACGAAATACGCTACTGAAGTACCTTTCCGCACCATGCGGAAAGCTTTTGAATCTATGGAAATAATAAAGGCTATGGTGGAAACAGGCAATCCAAATTCTGTAACTGACGCAGGGGTAGGCGCAATCTGTGCACGTTCTGCTGTAATGGGCGCTTATCTGAATGTAAAAATAAACGCCGCTGGCCTTGAAGATAAGACCTTTGCAAATGACATAATTGCCAAAGGAAAAGAAATAGAAGGAAAAGCTCAGTTACTGGAAAAAGAGATATTAAAAACGGTAAATGGGAAGATAAACCAGCAATAAAAAACCAACTGTCGCCTGCAATTGACGAAGAAATCACGAACAAAGGAAAAGCCTATCTTCAGGTGATGTTTGAAGAATATATCGGGTTTAATAATTGATCTCTTCTATCGTTTCCTTATAGATCACACCTCTTTCAGCGAGTCCTTTTAACAGATATTTTACACATTCGGGTTGCATGCCCACGAATTCGGGGACAGAAAGGCCTTTTCTGCTGTATAATCCTTCGGCAATCATTCTTAAGCCAACAGTCGCAGTATAGCCTGTAGTCCTTGCCATTGAATGTGTTTTAGTAATTGGATCGTACTGGTCGAAAAGATCATAATTATATCGCAACATTTTACCATCTTTCTTTCCATCAACAGTAACGCGCATTACCGTAATATCTTCTTCTCCTTCTTTCAGTTTCCATTTTGGGAAAAGCAATTTTGCGGTAAAATCAAGAGGGCGGATATTTGTTCCATTAATCTCAATTTCTTCTTTACTGAAAAAGCCTGTTTCACGTAGGATCGCCATAATATCAATATGTCCCGGAAAACGCAATGTTTTTTCTTTTATATTCGGGCACTTGATGGTTTTCGCCAAAGAACGAAGCCCATCGCTGTTAAATGATTGCAATGTCCCGACACCGGGGAAAAAATGAAATTCAGGGTCAGACAAAGCTTCCCTGGTAACAAGATGACCGTTCTCTACATATCGCGCAGGGCGTGTATATTCTTCGATCACATCCAGCGGAGAAAAAACAGCTTTATATTCATAAGGCCATTCGCGAACTTTCGGCAACCCGCCAACATAAATAGTTGCATTTAGTGTTTCATCCAGCAAATGTTCGGCATATCCTATCAGTACGTTGCTCATGCCCGGGGCAACGCCAAAATCCACTACAGCAGTAACTCCCATTTCTTTTGCCAGCTCATCAAGAATGAACGGATCCTCAGGAAAGAAAGCAATATCGACAACATTTTTCTTTGTTTCAATGATTGCCTTTAATGTCTGGAATCCCATAAAGCCAGGAACTGCACTCACAGCCATGTCGTAATTCATAACAAGATTTTTCACATTTACAGGATCAGAAAGATCTTTCTGAATCTTCTGTAATGCAGGGTATTTAATCTTTTCAAGATTATCCGAACTGATATCGGCAACAGTAACATTAAAGTTTTTTCCCTTCGCAAGGTCAATTGCAATATGGCCTCCCACGAGGCCTGCGCCTAATACTATTATTTTCATTTTATTAAATTTAGTGTTGTGTTAAAAGTGATATATTGAATAGATTATTCACAAATCATTTTATTTTTAAGGTGTTCATGAGGTCGCTTTGTTACTCGCTTTCGCTCGAGAGGTCGCTTCGCTTAGTTCGCTTAGTTACTCACAATTATTTATATTTTTATAATGATTACCTATTACTTTTTTTCCAGATTAAATTGCGATGATCGCTTCGGAAGTTTCTTTTGAAAGGGACTCGATCACTTCGGGAGGAACATCTTGTATGTCGAGCAACATCACCACATCTAAGCAATAATTGAATTTGGGGTCAACATTAAAACCTATGATGCGTGCGTTTTGTTTAATATATTTTTTAAATAATACCGGTATCCTTTGTTCAGGTTCTACATCATGAATGAATTTATCCAGCCTGTTTATATCACCGCCAATGTATTTAAGAAAAACATTCACATCAATATGGTCAGCAAGATTGTATTCAAAACCATTTCGCGGAGTAACATATTTCGCCAGTTCTTCATTGTAACAATTTGTTTTCAAAAATTCAACGATCAGCCCTTTTGAAAAATCAGAAAAAGCATTACTGATACTCGCAGGCCCTATCAAATAACGATATTCGGGATGCCTGATCAGAAAATATAATATTCCTTTCCATAACAGGAAAAGCGATAATGTTTTACGCTGATATTCTTTCCTTATAAAGGATCTCCCCAACTCAATTGATTTCTCCAGTGTGGGATAAAGTTTTTCATTGAATTTAAAAAGGCTTTGAAGATAAAATCCTTTTATTCCAAACTGTTCGAATAATTCCTTTCCTTTTCCCATGCGGTATGCGCCCACAATACAACATGCTTCTTCATCCCATATAAAAAGATGGTTGTACCATGTATCATATTTGTCAAGGTCAACACTCTTGCCTGTCCCCTCTCCGATTTCGCGGTATGTGATTTCACGCAAACGCCCGATCTCACTTAAAATATTTGGGATAGTCTCTGATTTTGCATGAAACACTTTGTAATTTTCAAGTCTAAAAAGCAAATTTTCTTCAGTGAGTTTATTTACTTCAGAAATGATCAAATCGCTTCGCACTTCATCACCAATCATTTCCTCTTTCGGAGAGCAGCATAGTGATTTTTTTTTCTTAACCTTTCTGCCTAAAGTATAAGTCTTCATTCTGAGGAAATCACCATATTCTTTAATATCTGTAAAAAGATTCTGTTCATTAATGTTTACAGGATAACCAATGCGGATTTTTAAAACATGGTTCTTTTTATTAAGTAATTCAGATGGAAGTTTCACAGTCCTCAGTAAAGGATTGATCTTACCTAAAAAATAAAAAAGAGAGCTGTTTCTTGCTTCCACATACACAGGTATAACAGGTACCTGCGCTTTTTTGATCAATTTAAGAACTACGGTCAGCCATTCCCTGTCGGTAATTTCACGTTTACCTTTTTGATAAGCTGAAACTTCGCCTGCAGGGAATATACCCAAAGAAGCCCCATTTCTGACATGTTCCAGCGCATTTTTAATTCCCGCCATGCTTGACAGAGCATCCTTGTGATCCTCAAACGGGTTGACAGGAAGGAAATAATCCTTCATCGGTTCAATCTTTGAAAGCAGAAAATTTGTAAGAAATTTAAAATCCGCCCTTTTATCCGAAAACAGCTTTATCAGCAGTATGCCTTCGGCGCCGCCAGTCGGGTGATTTGAAATTATTATGAATGGCCCCTTTTCCGGTATTTTCTTATTATCATCTTCCGATAATTCATATTTCAGGCCGTAAATTGCAATGAGTTTATCAAGAAACCTGCTTCCTTTTAAATGAAAATTCCGGGAATAATCCCTGTTAAGCTTGCTGAAACCGAGAATCCAGAGGATGAATCGTGCAGTAATCTTCCCTCCAAAATATTTCAGGTTCTTATTGGCAGAAAGCAGATCTTCCGGACATATCAGATGCATGGGGCTTATTAAAAAGAATGGTCATGTTTGTTGCAAATATACAATAAATATTCTTATTGGTATAGGCGTTCAGGTATCATGTAAAATTAAATGAAATATCCGTATTTGTACCTAAAAATTAATTACCTATATGAAAATCAATTTATTTACCCCTAACCCTAAAGGGAGCAAATTGATTTTCTTCACACCCTTTAGGGACGGGGTAAATGAAGAAAATCAATTGAAACAATTAGGAATATAAACGGATATTCATTTAAATTTTATATTTAATGTATGCGACTTAACCGCCTATACCAATATTCTTAATTGAACTCCGTTTATCAACTCGGGGTTTTTCCTAAAAATGATTTAATATCCGGTCTTTTTTTATGAAAAAATCCAGCAATATTCCTGTTAACAGACCAATAGCATATCCATAAGGAAGTGTAAAGGCAATGAGAGCCACTACAAAGGAAACAAAAAGACATTTTTTTGATGGGGTAATGTCTTTAATGAACGACATCAGTGAAAGAGCTTCAAACAAAAGGATAATACCAAGTATTGGCATGGGGAAAAATTTTACAAACTCACTGAACCCACTGCTAAAGAATAAACCGATGATTAAAAACAGCATACCATAGATAACTACCGACCCCCCTGTTCTTCCGCCAAAGCTATAATGCCCTGCAATACCGCCTGCACCATGGCACGTAGGAATACCACTGAAAAATGGATTGATTAAATTCATAATGGAATAGGTCCATCCGATTTTGTTCACAGAGAAGGCTTTTTCAGGAAAAAGATCATCAACAGTCCTTTTGGTGGCAATAACGGAATTTGAAATGGATAAAGCGATCTGGGGTATTGCAAGTAAAAGAAATCCGTTGATAATATCATCCTTTTGCGGTATGTTGAAAACCGGCAGATGAACTCCAAAATTATTAAAAAGTTTGGTAAAATCTATGGTAGAAAAACTTGCATATATCACTCCAAGCATAATGACAAA
This sequence comes from Bacteroidales bacterium, assembly GCA_041658145.1. Taxonomy (GTDB): domain Bacteria; phylum Bacteroidota; class Bacteroidia; order Bacteroidales; family CG2-30-32-10; genus JBBAAT01. Next base: position 7,248 of record JBBAAT010000096.1, read on the forward strand.
AACAGCAGGGGGATATTTTTTATTTCCGATAAATAAAATCATAAGAATAAATCCAAGCCCGGCAATAATATACCCTGCAAGCCCATCCGACTGAACATAGTCTTTCATGGCAAGCATGGCAAGGTTCAATCCAAGCCCAAACTGTATCCCTCTGACAACGCTCTTTGGGATTATTTTTACAATCCATCGCAACACATTTGTAACAGTAAGAAGCATCATCAAAATACCAATTGACAATCCTGCACCATATAAAAGATTTCCTGAAAGTTTTTGTGAAATCATGAGCACAGCCATTGCTTTAAGCGGCTGCACAGGCATTGGTATTCCATAAGCCAATCCTGTTATTATCTGCATAACACCAAACATCAGGAAACTGCTGGCAGGATCAAGCTTGCAAGCCACCACCATTCCGACAATAAGTGGCAGATCGGTGCCAATATCGCCATACGAACCGGAAAGTTCGTTACGGTTAAAACGAATATCTTGTTTTAATCTGGATAAAATCATCTTACAATTAACGATAGTTTATTCCCGTTGCAACTGTTTTATGGTATACAGAATCTTAACAGATTTGCAAAGCAACCTGCTGACGGAAGGCAGGCGGTCAGTCGGGCATTTGACATATCACTATCCTTTTGCATTCAATTCCGGTTTTTGTAAAAACTTTCAAAAAATAAACACCCTCTGAAAATGCTGACATATCAATACTCAATTCATTTCCGGATATATTTAATTCGTTCATGCTGTATTTTTTTATCAGGCATCCTAAAGATGAAAACACCAAAATAACAGACTTTTTATCAAGATTATTTCCACTCAGGAATACACCACCTGTTGAAGGATTCGGATACAATGAAATATTTTCTTCGCCTGCCTGTCCGGTAGGCAGGTTTTTAATTTCTTCCAAACCTGCAGGAATACCGGGGCAAAGCTGGTCAAGGGCGCGTAAGCAGACATAAGGAACAAAATTTTCAGTATGTGCTCCTGTAATATATTGATTTATTAATGTGAATTGTGTGAGATATTCGATTGAAAACACCTGCTTGTTATTTGATAAATATTCCTGTAACTGATTTATCCTGTATGTATCGGGATTGTATGGATTATTCTCATCAAGATTTCCATAGCAAAAGACATCTTCCACCCCTATTGCATTAACAGTATTGAAATAGGCTGTTTTCTGAGCCGGAGTTACATTCGTAGAATTGACAATGTCTTCAGCATTTTGCGGGATCATAATAAAATCGGTATTTCCGGTAACAGTATTCACATGATCCCTGATATTCCTCACAAACCTGACCATCAGCGAATCGGCATCGGGTTTCTGTGGATTTTCAACCATCCAGTAATAATAAGCATCAATAATATCCATGTAAATGCCGTCAAATCCCTGATTGATGATAGTATCAACATAAGAAAAAATGATATTCTGCCATTGTGGATCCCAGAATTTCACTTTATAGTTTCCCGGCCAGTTTGGGTTTTCAGCGCCCAACCATGCCGGCGGTGTAGTGATCCATGAGCTTTGCCAGTAATAACGGTAGTCTTCGGCTTCACCGATGGAAATATAGGATATGGCTTTCTTACCGCTGTTTTTTATCTGGGCGATCTGCTGTGGGGTGAATTTATTGGTATCTGTTCCATCAGATGAATAATCAATCACAATTAGTTTAAAACTTGTATCAGCAGCGATCTGGCTAATATTGATATTCTGCAACTGGTAAGCCCATGTTTTGACATTCATCAAAGATTGTGTCTGCGACAGCGAAACCAATGGAAACACTGAGCATAGCGCAAACATGAATAAATATTTTTTCTTCATAGTACAAATTTATTAATGCGAATCAAGGGTTATTTTTTTTTAATAGCACGCTGATAACGCTGATTGTGCTGATAATCGCGGATAATATCAGTGTAAATCAGTCATATCTGTGTCATCAGTGTTCTATTTATTTTAAAAACAGTGTAATTTGACATGCACTTATATTTTCCCATAAAGTAAAAGTAACAAAAAATTATAAATGCGAATAAATGTTGAAACATGTTTATATTTGTAAAAAATGTGAATATAAATTTTAATATTATGACAGAAGAATTAAAACCACCTTATCTCAGCAAAATTGATGAGAAAAATGATCTTATCA
>JBBAAT010000097.1:0-9316 GCA_041658145.1 Bacteroidales bacterium
ATCAGGAATCATTTACTAATACTGAAGAAAAAATAAAGTTCTCCGATAAAAATTTTATTCCGTCATATTCTACAGGCGACAGAACCCGCTCGTTTTTTAAAATTCAGGATGGATGCGATTACTTCTGTTCGTATTGTACCGTTCCTCTGCTAAGAGGACGAAGCAGAAGCGATACAATTGAAAATACACTCGTAACGGCACGCGAAATTGCCGCAAGCGGAATAAAAGAATTAATACTAACAGGCGTAAACGTTGGGGATTTTGGACGAAAGAACGGAGAATATTTTATTGAACTTTTGAAAAAAATTGATAATATTGAAGGAATTGAAAGAATAAGAATTTCATCTGTTGAACCGGATTTGCTGACAAATGATATTATTGAATTTGTTGCCTCATCAAAAAAATTTCTTCCGCATTTTCACATTCCTCTGCAATCAGCTTGCGATAAGGTTTTAAAGGCTATGCGACGCAGATATGATACGGGCTTGTTTGCTGACAGAGTGAAAAAAATTAAACGATGTATGCCGGATTGTTGCGTTGCCGTAGATATTATTGTTGGTTTTCCGGGTGAAACAGATTATGATTTTGAAGAAACATATCATTTTATTGAAACATCTGATATTTCTTATATGCATGTGTTCACATATTCGGAAAGGGAAAATACACAAGCGCTCGCTATTCGTGAAATAGTGCCAAATGCAGAAAGGACTTTGCGCAGCAAACGATTGCTTGCCTTGTCAGAAAAGAAGAAAGCTGCTTTTTATAATGAAAATTCAGGGAAAGAAAAATATGTGCTATTTGAATCGGATAATGATAATGGTGTTATGTATGGATTTACAGAGAATTATATAAAAGTAAAAACCGCATACAACGCACATCTGATAAATGAAATTAAAAAAGTAAAATTAGAAAAAAATGGAAAAGACGGTATATTTACCGTGAAGATAGTAGAGTAAAAAGGTATCTGTTCGGGTTATCTGAAATTTTTTTTATAATCCATAGTTTATATCAAAACGAATCAGGTTTTAGGTTGAAAGGTTGCGCAGCTTGTTTGGTTGATGGTCTTTGGTTATCGGTTTTTCCCCATATACTTTTAACTTTTTACCAAACCAGTTGCCCAACCCATTGACTCTATACCCGAATAGTAACGTAAAAAGTGTTAATGAGCCAAAATGTTTTTTTATACTTCATTCCTCTACTGATTGCTAAACAGGCGGTCTTAGGTATTCCTTACACATCTTCCCTTCGTTAAATAGCAAATCAATTATACTCAGGTTTGGGATAAATCCATGTTTATCTCCGAAAACCTGTGTGTATTGAGGGAAAGAAGAAATGGTGGGGGTTTTACTTTTTGGTGAAATACAGTTTCTGAAATCATTTATTTTTTCATCAGGTTCAATGTAATTCTCTGTGAATTTTACATCGCTTATGATACCACTCAGCTTTATCAATACGTGAAGCAGTTCGGTATTCAGGTCGATAAGAAAGTTATATTTTTTTTCGTAAAATGGTTCAAGGTAATCTCTGAAATATAGAAAAAAGGGGGAAGAGTTGTATGCTGATTCAATGGAACGCCAATGCAAACGATGCCAGGGCTGCGTGTAATCAATTTTAATATCTTTTATTTGTGTATGATTGCCGGTGGTCTTTATTACAGGAATGCTCATGCTTGATTTGCCGTTCGCAGCATAGATGTAACAACGGTTCCGGTATGTTTGTTTAATATAGTTTTCGTAAATATCTATATAGATAATTCGATATTTTGTAAGTTGGTAAAAATATTCAATAGGAGGAAGATAAGCAGTGGAGAAGATAGTATTTATATTTCCTTTTTTCACTAATTCACTTTTATTACCACGAAGATACTAAGCCCATTTAAATTCACTGAGAAAACAAAAAAATTACACCAGTATTTATTTAACAAATATTTAACAATTTCTCAATTTAAAAGGATTAATTTTGTCAAACATACATGGATTTTTAAAAATACACAAAACCCTTATGAAAAAATTCATGTATGTTCATGAGCACATTTAAAAATAAAAAAATATTGCGAATAACTAAAAGATTATAACTTTTTACAGAAGAAATATATCAACCATTTCAATTATGACTTTTCGATTTATCAGGTTAATTTTACTTTCAATAATAATTATTTCGTTATCCATAAATATATATTCTCAGAATAAGGGCGCCGTTAATAACAATCAGTATGTTGATAAAACCGGCTCAATTAGCGGAGTTATTATAAACTCCTTAACATTTAAACCTATAGAATACGCATATCTGGTTTTACGCAAAGGTATGGATTCTTCAATGGTTGCAGGCGGCATCTCTGATACTCTTGGAAAATTCAAAATCGAAAAAATACCTTTTGGTAAATATTATCTTGTAGTTAATCTTATAGGTCATAAATCACAAAAAATCAGCAATATCGTAATAAGTCCGAAAGAGCTTGATAAAAAAATAGATACTATTAAACTCAACCCAAACTCTGCAAATCTAAATACTTTTGAGATCAAAGAAAAAAAACAAACGGTAGAATACACATTAGATAAAAAAGTTATCAATGTTGAAAAAAACCTTGTAAGCGCGGGAGGAAGCGCTGTTGACGTGATGCAGGCAATTCCATCGGTTACCGTTGACATTGAAGGGAATATAAGCCTTCGCGGAAGTTCAAATGTAACAGTTCTGATTGATGGAAAACTATCAGGACTTACCGGTATGAGCCGTTCCGCCATACTTGAGCAAATACCTGCCAGTTCCATTGAAAGCATAGAAATAATTTCAAATCCATCAGCAAAATACGACCCTGATGGCATGACAGGAATAATCAACATAGTTTTGAAAAAGAAGAAAGAAAGAGGTTATAATGGTGTTTTTACTGCTAACGCAGGAACCGGTGATAAGTACAATGGCTCAATTGCATTGAACTTTAGTAAAAATAAAGTGAATGTTTTCGCCAATTTCGATGGCAGAATAAATAATTCTGTTGGCTTTTCGAATATGTCGAGAATAGCAACTATTAACGACACTCTTTCATACTTAGAAAGTAATGATGACAATAAAAGGAAAAGAATTGCACGTAACTTTAAAATAGGAACTGATTTTTATTTGAATGACAAGAATACATTTACTATTTCAGGAATCTGTGGCATATCAGATAATACCGATAACGAATATTCAAAAAGCAAGGAACTGGATGCTGATGAATTAATTTCAAATTATTATGAGAGCAATAATGTTGAATCAGGAAAAAATGAGTCGTTCGACTATATGCTGAATTACAAAAGAACATTTAAGAAAAAAGGAGAATCAATTACTGCTGATGCAATATTTTCAACATCTAATGAAACTGAGGCTTCAGATCGTAACTTGCAGTACTATTTAACGGATATGTCAACAATAAATGGCAATCCCGAGTTACAACATATACTTACCGATAATAAAAGCGATGTTAGCACCATTCAAGTTGACTATTCCAATCCTCTTTCAAAAAAGAGCCGATTCGAAGCAGGCGCTAAAAGTATAATTCGCTCAATGGACAATGACTACAAATTTCTGAATTTCGTTGATTCTTCAGGTATATGGTCGGATGATTCTCTGCTCAGTAACCGGTTTTTATACGATGAACAGATACATGCTGTTTACACAACATATTCAAATACTTTTGGTGTCTTTGAATTTCAGGCGGGACTTCGTGCGGAACAGGCGCTAACCAGGTCAACTCAGAAGACGATGAATACGGAATACAAAAAAGATTATTTCAGTATTTTTCCTACTCTTCATTTGAATCTGAACTTAAAAAACGACAATTCGTTACAACTGAGTTACAGCAGAAGGGTAAACAGACCTTCGTACCACATGTTGAATCCTTTTGTTGATGTATCAAACCCGGGTTTCAGGCATTATGGAAATCCTTATCTTACACCTGAATATATTGATTCCTATGAATTAGGGCATTTGAAATACTGGAAAAATACATCCCTGAATTCTTCCGTTTTTTACAAACAGATCAATGATGCCATTCAACGTTATGTTTATATTGACAACAATGGTATTCAGAATGTAACAGCCATGAATATTTCAAAAGGAATTTCTTATGGACTTGAATTTATTTTGACTCAGGATTTTGCCAGATGGTGGAAAGTCAATGCTACATTCAGCTATTTCCGGACAATCATGAAAGGCGCTGAAAATGGCGCAGAACTAACCAACAGCAATTATAGCTGGACAAGCAAACTCAATTCAAACATGACGGTTCTTAAAAACCTCGACATTCAACTGACAGGGAATTACAGGGCGCCTATGGTACAGTTGCAGGGAACTATGAAAGCCATGTATTTTGCCGATATCGCTATGAAAAAAGACATATTTAAAAACAAAGCGAGCGTTACGCTGCGACTCAGTGATATCTTCAATACACGGCAGTTTAATATGGTTCGCACAGGTACCGATTTTACCATTGATATGAAACGCAAGCGTGAATCGAGAGTGTTTTTTGTGGGATTTACATATAAAATCAATGGCGACACTAATGGAAAAAACAAAAAGAAAACGTTTGATAATAATGACAATATTGACATCAACGATTTCTAAAACACCTGCCTGATCTCGTTCTTGAGAAATTCGAGCGCTGATTTGTATAACAGTTTATCAGGCGACAATGAAATTTCAAATATTTTCCGGCTTAGCTCCATAGATGTGGCGTTATCATTCAATTTGGTTGCTGCAGTATTAATGAGTTTTATCATATCTTCTTTAGCGCTTCTTACCAGTTCCCAAGCCTGTGAAGAAACATATACCTGCTGTGAAAGATTGTGTTCAAACTCTTCTCTTATCGTGGTTATAAGCGCGGTTTGTAACAGAAGAGCAGAAAATTCCGGTTTGTGAATCCTCATGATCAGGCTTTCCGGAGAGATCCTTTCTAATAAGAGGATGAGTCTTTCATAAGCCTGTAACCGGATAGGGGTAATAATCTTATATCCGGACATCCTTATATCAGCAGTTCTTTTTTTCTGTTCATTGTCGAGAAAAAGTTTTATCAGATAATATGCTGCAGCAAAAACCACAACCGATGGTAGTACATATTTAAAAATTTCCAATAATTCATTCATTTGAAAACAGTTTTGGTAGTTAATTTATAGTAACTATTCAGCCACTATATTAGCCCTAATAGCCACAGATTTACTCATTTTTTTGTTTATTTTTAAAGGTATTTGTGAACGCTTCGCTTAGTTCACAGATTTTAAACTACCAAAGGTAGTTTTCTTTGTGAACTTAGCGAAGCCCCGCCTGAATGACACAGTCGGGCAGGGATTTCACGAACACATTGAAAATAAAAATTTTGTGAGTAAAAATTATAAAAAAATTAATTTTAATCTGTGTAATCTGTGGCGTTTTATTTTTGCTGCCGACTGAGTCGTTACAAATTTTTACAAATATCTGAATTTCCTGTGAAAAATCAGAGAAAAATTAATTTTAATGTTCGGTATATATTTTTATACCTTTGTTCAAATATCTAATTTTCTACGTATAATATTAACGAACAACACATCAGATACGATCATGATTACAATATCAGAAAGAATAAGTAATCTTTCCGAATCAGAAACCTTGGCTATGACCAGGTTATGCAAAAAACTCAAAGTGCAGGGATACGATGTTATCAACCTTGGCATTGGCGAACCCGATTTCAATACACCTGAACATATCAAGCAAGCTGCAAAAGATGCTATTGATCAAAATTTCACACATTATCCACCGGTTTGCGGATATCCTGAATTGCTGGATGCTATCTGCCAAAAATTTAAAAGAGAAAACAATCTGGATTTTAAACCCGAAAATATTCTTGTTTCGACCGGAGCAAAACAATCGATTGCAAATATAGTTCTGAGCCTTCTTGATCCGTATGATGAAGTAATTATACCTGTTCCTTATTGGGTTTCATACAAGGAGGTTATAAAATTAGCTGATGCAAAACCCATATATATCACTGCTGGAATTAAAAATGATTTTAAAATAACTCCAAAACAACTTGAAAAAGCAATAACTCCTGAGACAAAACTTTTTATTTTCAGTTCGCCCTGTAACCCAACAGGATCGGTTTATTCTAAAGAAGAACTTAAAGCGCTTGCCGATGTGTTTGTTTTGCATGAACAGGTTTATATTTTATCGGATGAAATTTATGAACATATCAATTTCAATGGAGGACATGAAACAATTGCCCAATTTGAAAATATCCGTAACAGAGTGATCATCGTCAATGGCGTGTCAAAAAGCTTTGCCATGACAGGCTGGAGAATTGGATATATGGCTGCTTTGCCTGAAATAGTCGAAGCCTGCAATAAGCTGCAAGGACATGTTACTTCGGGAGCTTGCAGTATTGCCCAGAAAGCTGCATTAGCTGCCCTTACCGGCGATCTGTCGTCGGTAAAAACCATGTTAAAAGCTTTTCACGAAAGACGCGACCACCTCGTAAAACTTTTAAATGAAATACCCGGTATGAAAACAAATATTCCACAAGGTGCATTTTATGTTTTCCCCGATGTAACATATTATTTCGGAAAAACAGACGGTAAAGTAACAATAACCAACGCTCCTGAATTATGTGATTATATTCTGAATAAGGTTTATGTTGCATTAGTTCCAGGCAATGCTTTCGGCGATCCGAACTGTATTCGCCTTTCTTATGCTACTTCAAAAGATATACTGACCGAAGCAATTCATAGAATTAAAAAAGCATTGGCTGATTTGTATTAACGCTTTTAACATATTAAAGGATGTTACGCATATTTAATATTTATTTGTTAGTGTCACTCAGAGCCGGACATAGCATGAATTTGCGGGTTAGCGTCCGTGTCGAAGAGTGACTATGTATTAGGTCGTCTTCGACAAGCTTTTCCTTTCCTGCCTACCGGCAAGGCAGGCACTACATTTCAGGAAAATCTGTTCTGACTGACCTCTAAATTTAGTTCGCCACGGCGAATCATTTGTTTTATTTGCGTAACATCAGATATTAAATATTTTTTTTGTTATATAAAAATTAATACATATATTTGCACTAATTAATATTAACCTAAAAAAAACAAAACTATGAGCACATGTTTTATACTTATTTACTTGACGGCAATAGTTGCCATATTGCTTGGTATATCAGGGTTTATAATGTTAATTTACGGCCTTATTAACAAGCAGAAAAAATTGACCATTACCGGTAGTATTTTTTCATTTTTAGCAATTTTGATTATTGTATTTAGCGTTTTATGTAGTGTACGAAAATTTGTCCGCTTTGCTATTGATTCCCATAAGGAAATACATTTTAGACATTGCTTCAGACCCAATCCCTTCTGCATGCCAATAGATGCTCGATTCATGAGTGAAGACTCGCTTAACGATCCAAATGATTCCGGAAAAGTTTGTATAAAAAAGAAAATGATTATCAGAGATCATAAGAAATTTTGCAACCCAAATATGAAATGCGATCCTGCAAAATGCAAGCAAAAGTGCCTGCATCATCATCAATAGAATTGCCCATTCTAAAAAAATGCCTGATAAAATTATCGGGCATTTTTATTTTAGTACGGCTGAATTTTATATTTTTGTCCTTAATATATAAAAACGCTTACCATGGAAAACTTTACTTTTTTACCATATTTATTGATAATTCTTGCTCTTCTTGCCGGGATTGGCGGTATAATTATGCTTATATTCGGGCTTGTTCATAGCAAACAAAAACTTTGGCTGCCAGGTTCCATTATTTTTCTTATTGCTATTATAATCGGAATCTGGGGAATGGTTATCATCATCCGTTCCTTTGTGCCAAAAGTTGTTGAAAGTGTTGCTGAAATTGAAAAAAAAACCGTGCACTACAGCAATATCTTTTCCGATTCTCTCTCATATATGGACAAACCTGTCGACACTACTTTTTCAGAATCTATTTCAGGTTTCATAGAAGACAGCGACAACAGCCTGATATATATAAAAGTATTCCCTAAAAGAGACCTGATCGCATCCGGAATATCGCTGGAAAAGGTGGATAAAGGCAAAAGAAGCAAAAAAGTTCAGAAAGCAATATCCATATTATTGAATTTTGACAAAAATTATAGAGGCAATCTGCAACTGACAGTTTATGATTACGAGAAGAAAAAATTAGGGAAAAGTATTACAGAGGTGAATAATAAAGCCGGCAATATTGAAAAGATAAATTTCGCTTTTGCCGATGAGATGAATCTTTCATCAATTGATTACGGCACGCTGACTTTTTCTGAATAAAAAATTTATATGACGCCTATGACCAGCAAAGATATCACTGAAATTTTTAAAAAGTTCAATTCATTGAAGGTACTTGTTATCGGAGATGTAATGATCGATTCGTACTTGTGGGGAAAGGTTGAAAGAATATCTCCTGAAGCCCCTGTGCCAATTGTTACAGTTAACAGGCGCGAAAACCGGCTTGGTGGAGCTGCTAATGTGGCATTAAACCTTCAGGCGCTGGGTGCAACACCTGTTTTATGTACCGTTATCGGTGATGAGTCAAAAGGGCTTTTATTCACCGAACTTCTGGATGATCAAAACCTGAGTAAGAAAGGGATCATAAAAAGCAAGAACAGGATTACCACAACAAAATTCAGAATTATCGGAAATCACACCCAGATGTTGCGGGTTGATGAAGAAATTGACGCGGGCATTAGTGAAAAAGAAACAGAAATGCTCTATGAAGTTATCGAAAAGCTTACCGATACTGAAAAAATCGATGTCATCATTTTCGAAGATTATGATAAAGGTGTAATTTCCTCTTTGCTTATAAAAAAAGTAACAGACCTTGCATTAAAAAAAACAATCCCTGTGGCGGCTGACCCCAAAAGAAAAAACTTTACAGCATACAGGAATATCACGCTTTTTAAACCCAACCTTAAAGAGCTGAAAGAGGGGCTTAAATTTGATTTCTCAACCAAAAACCTTTCGGATCTGGAAAAAGTTGTTGATGACCTTCAGATAAAAAACAATATTGACATTGTAATGGTTACTCTGTCAGAAGCCGGTGTTTATTTAAGTTTGAAAGATCATAAAAGCAATACCATTGTCAGCAGGCATAATATCCCTGCCCAGGTGCGAAATATTGCTGACGTTTCAGGCGCCGGCGACACTGTGATTTCTGTTGCAGCGCTTTGCCTTGCTTTGAAACTCGACCCATATTCAATTGCAACTCTTGCCAACCTTGCAGGCGGATTAGTTTGTGAAGAAGTGGGTGTAGTGCCGGTAAATAAGGCGAAATTAATTAAGGAGGCATTAACATTATCGCTTTAATTCTCAG
>JBBAAT010000098.1:0-9303 GCA_041658145.1 Bacteroidales bacterium
TACTGATCCCATGTTAGGGAAAATGGAACAGGGTCTGAGTCATAAGCTTTTCTCTTCGCCGCATCAATATGCCAATCGGTATTGAGGAGGCTGAGATTCACCACCCTCACATCAGTACGAATACCATCCACTTCCTGTGCATACCATAACGGGAATGTGTCATTGTCGCCATTTGTAAAAAGGATCGCATTTGGCGCACAGGAATTCAGATAGTCAGATGCGAAATCAACGCAGGTGTACCTTCCGGAGCGGTCGTGATCGTCCCATCCGTCTTTTGCCATAATATAGGGCGCTGCCAGAAAACAAACAATAGTAACAAGAATTACAGTCAGTTTTGAGTTAATGTATTTGCTTAATATATCAAATAAGGCAAGCACACTAAGTCCAATCCAGATGGCAAAGGCATAAAAAGAAGCAGCATACGCATAATCCCTTTCTCTCGGTTGATTTGGATACTGATTCAAATATATAACTATTGCAATCCCTGTCATAAAAAACAGCAGCATCACCACCACAGAGTCGTAAGAATGTTTGTTGAGATGGTAGAATAATCCGATAAATCCAAGTATCAGCGGGAGAAAATAAAATTTATTCATTCCTTTGTTTTGCCTCATATCATCAGGAAGGTTGTCCTGCTGCCCCAAACGTTCGTCAATAAATTTTATTCCGCTATACCAGTTTCCTTCAAGAGGATTGCCATCCTGATTCTGAATACTATTCTGTTTTCCTGCAAAATTCCATAAGAAATAACGAAGATACATGTGCCCGACCTGGTATGTGAAAAAATATTTCAGATTTTCGAAAAAAGCAGGTTTATTTATTATCTCGGCTTTTCCCGATTCAGGGTCGGTGTACGAAACGGGAGTTCCCGTTATATCTGCCCAGCGTTTATATGCCTCAATATGGTCAAGGCTTTCATCACTGCTCCACATTCTTGGGAATATTGTGCAAAACTTTTCATCGTAAGTAGGAATTGATTTTTTACGATCATCAATCACTACATATTTTCCTGACTTGTCGTTTCTTGCATATACGGGATTTCCGTCTTTCCATTTGGTTTGCGGATTAACGGGAGCGTTATAATATTGTCCGTAAAACAGAGGCCAGTCGCCGTATTGTTCGCGGTTTAAATATGAAAGCAAAGCGATGGCATTTTTCGGTGCATTCTCATTGATGGGTGTTTTCGCGTTGGAACGGATCACGAGAATAAGAAATGTGGAATACCCGATAAGGATGAAAGTAAAACACAATATAATCGTGTTGGCAAGAATTTTCTGTTTTCGGATCGAATACCTTAATCCAAATACTATCCCTGTAATCAATAAAGCGAAATATATAACAGTTCCCCAGTTAAATGGCAAGCCGATACTGTTAACAAAGAAAAGTTCGAACCATCCCGAAAGTTTTACAACCCAGGGAATTATAACATACATAACGGCAACTAATAATGCCAATGCCGTAAATGATGTTTTTATAATTCCTTTGACTGAGGGTTTGTATTTTTTAAAATAATAAACAAAAGTAATGGCAGGTATTGCAAGAAGATTAAGAAGGTGCACTCCTATTGAAAGCCCCATCAGGTATGCAATAAAAATAATCCAGCGTGTGGCATATTTATCTCCGGCATTTTCTTCCCATTTTAAAATAGCCCAAAATACAATGGCAGTGAAGAAAGAAGATGTTGCATATACTTCGCCTTCGACTGCAGAGAACCAGAATGAATCGGAAAAAGTATAAGCCATAGCGCCGACAACACCACTTCCTAAAATCGCAAACATCTTTTCACTTGTAAGTTCTCCCTGCCTACCGGTCAGGCAGGCATATTTCAGCACTATCTTTTTTGCCAACATGGTAATGGACCAAAAAAGAAATAATATAGTGAATCCGCTTGCCAGCGCCGACATTGTATTCACCATTCTGGCCACTAATTTTACATCACCAAAAGCAAACAAAGAAAAAAACCTTCCGAAAAGCTGGAATGTAGGCGCTCCGGGAGGGTGGCCCACCTGCAATTTATAAGCAGTAGCGATGTATTCACCACAATCCCAGAAACTGGCTGTTGGTTCGGAAGTAAGAATATAAACGGTGGATGCAACAGCAAATACTGCCCAACCAATAACATTATTAAAAATCCTGTAATTTTTCATTTTTTAAAAATTAATGCTGACGAAGGTATTAAAAATAAAACAATTTGCTACTTTTGCATTTCAAATTAGTGTCATGTCAAGAATCATTGACGCATAGATTGCTTCGGTCGTTCCTCCCTCGCAATGACGTCATTGCGAGACCGACGAAGGAGGTGAAGCAATCTCAAAACAATATATCAGGATTGACATGACATTAGATTGTCCGATGGTGTAATTGGCAACACGTCAGATTTTGGTTCTGAAGAGTCCCGGTTCGAGCCCAGGTCGGACAACAAAGTGAGTCAGGCATTCATAACAGAATGCCTTTATTATACCGTTCAATAATATTGAATTATCTTTAATGTTTTCGGCACAAAGATTAAACACATTTATTCATAAATTTTAATAAATAAGAAAATCATGAGAAAAGCTACATTAATCATACTAGGAATACTACTGACGGGCATTTTTTTATTAAGCAGTTGCTCTCATAATTACTGGAAAGGGAGAGGTGTAAAACATAAATACACAAAAACAGACAAGAAGGTGAAATAAAACACGGGCAACTTCTCTTTTTATTAAGCAATTCACATTTTTTTAATAAACGAATTAATACATTTGTACGTTTTCTTTAACATTTTGCCCGGGTGGCGGAATTGGTAGACGCGTTGGTCTCAAAAACCAATAAGAGCAATCTTGTGCGGGTTCGATTCCCGCCCCGGGTACAAAATGAATTTTAATAATTCTTTTTTAGAATTTAGAATGTATTATGTTTATGCTATATCAAGCCTTATTAAAGAATACATCTATGTCGGAATGAGTAAAGATATAAATACTCGCATTGAAAGGCATAATAAAGGCTACGAGAGAACTACAAAACCATATATTCCATTCGAATTAATTTACAAAGAGAAGTGTGATAGCAGAGTTGAAGCCAGAAAGCGCGAAAAGTACTGGAAAAGTGGTTGTGGTAAAGAGCAGTTAAAAGAAGTCAGGGGTGAGCGTGCGGGCCTGTCTACCGACAGGTAGATTCGATTCCCGCCCCGGGTACATATACTTGAAACGGAATAAAACTATACATTTTTTTAAGTCCCAAATTCCAAATTCCAAGCCCCAAATTCAAAGGGGACTTGTAGCGTAGGTCTTGGTTCTTGAAACTTGGGACTTGGGGTTTGGGGCTTTTAAAAAATATACGAATTTATCCCGTTTGCAGTATATTAAAATAAAAGCTTTCTATGGTTATGAACGACATACGAGGAAAACTTCATATTTATCTTCCCATTATTTTTGCCCTTGTATTTATTGCAGGAATGTTCCTTGGGGCAAAACTTTTCATAAACGGATATTCCTCAAATCAGGGAAACATCCTGTTTTCTATAGGCTTTGGAAAATATGATAAACTGAACGATGCGATTAACTATATTCAGAAATCTTATGTTGATTCGATCTCAAAAGAACAATTGACGGAAGATGCCATCAGTAGCCTGCTTGAAAAATTAGACCCGCATTCTGTTTATGTTTCTGCAGTTGAATTCAATGATGCAAACGACCCGCTGATCGGCAATTTTGAAGGCATTGGTGTGGAATTCCGTATCCAGAGAGATACCATAACCGTAATGAACGTGATTGCCGGAGGTCCTTCGGAAGGAGTTGGCGTACTTGCCGGTGACCGCATTGTGAAAGTGGATGGCAAAAATGTGGCAGGAATTAAAATCACAAACAATGAAGTGATGAAAAAACTGAAAGGCAAGCGCGGGACAAAAGTAAAAATCGATGTTTACAGAAGGGGTCTGAAGAAGTTACTCGAATTTACCATATACAGGGATGTAATACCTACTTACAGCTTAGATATTGCATATATGATCACAAATAACATCGGATATATCAAACTGAATAAGTTCTCTGCAACTACGCACGATGAGTTTATAAATGCCCTGCTAAAGCTGAAAGCCAAAGGTATGAAGAAACTTGTACTTGATCTTCGCTATAACGGCGGAGGATATTTGCAGGCAGCTGAAGAACTGGCAGACGAATTTCTTAGTGAAGGTAAGCTTATTGTATATACCAAAGGAACTCATAAACCCAAATCAATGGTGTATGCAACTAAAAAAGGCAGTTTCGAAAAAGGTCATCTGGTGATACTCATTGATGAATTTTCGGCTTCAGCAAGCGAAATCGTTGCCGGCGCTATACAGGACAACGACAGGGCAACAATCATTGGCAGAAGATCCTTCGGAAAAGGTCTTGTTCAGGAACAAGTGAAACTTTATGACGGCTCAGCTATTCGCTTAACTGTTGCAAGATATTATACGCCAACCGGACGTTGCATCCAACGGTCTTACACAAACGGAACGGAAGAATATTATACTCAATTTTATGAGCAATTTTTGAACGGAGAACTTGGAAACCCTGACAGCAGTATGTTTGCCGATTCACTAAAATTCAAAACACCTAAAGGAAAAATTGTATATGGCGGCGGAGGTATTATGCCCGATATATTCGTCCCACTTGGAAAAGACGAAAATTCAAAATATTTTATTTTACTTTTGAACAAAGGGCTGATATTGCAATTTGCCTTTGACTATACCGACAAAAATCGGCAGACCATAAAGAATGCATACAAAAATGCACAGGGATTTATTAAAAATTTCTCCGTTGATGGAGCATTGTTGAACGAATTACTTGCTTTTGCCGAAAAGAACGGCATCAAAAAAGACGAAAAAGAGATTGCTTTATCCGGCAATAATATCAAAGTTTGCCTGAAAGCATACATTGGCAGGAATATTTTTGATAATGAAAGTTATTATCCGGTGATTCAGCAAGTGGATAAGACGCTGAAAAAAGCAATAGAAGTGCTGGATACTTTGAAGTAAAAATTCCTGTTATCCTGTTCATCCTGTCACCCGCATAGAAGCGGCAAATCCTTTACTTACCCATATAGTATGAAAAAAATAATAATTCTGATCATAACCGCTTTCTTTTTTATTGCTGTTGCAACTGCGCAAAACCAATCTTATGCCGACAGTTTGTTTGGGGTTTTGGAAAAAGCAACGGGTGTTGCAAAGGTTGATGCGTTAAACAAAATTAGCTTTTATTATTTGGATCGCGATAGTGAAAAGACACTTATTTACGCCAAACAAGCAGAACAATTAGCCATTTCGGGCGGATATAAAAAAGAGCTGATATCAACGTATAGCAATTTGGGTATTTATTATAATTACAAAAAGAATTTTACTCTTTCTTTTTCATACTATTCTAAAGCAATAGCCCTTGCCCAATTATTGAAGGATGATAATCTCCTTGCCCGATGTTATGGGAATATGGGCAATATGTATTCTGATAAAGGCGAATTTGAACAAGCAATTAAAAATTTGAATAATGCTTTTGCGATTTATAGTAAAAGAAAAGATACGCTGAAAATGGCTATTGCAGAATTTGGCATAGGCAAGGTGTATAATTTACAAGGCTCTTATTCTTCTGCGCTGGAACATTATTTATACGTACTTAAGCTGATAGAACACAAAGGCAATTATGAAATACAGGCAAAATGCCTTTCGAATATCAGCACAATATATTCCGATTTGGGTGATTTAAAACTAAATTTGGAATATTTAAATAAAGCAATAGGGTGTTTCCAAATAATTAATAATAAGAAAGGATTGTCCACTGCATACAACAATATGGGACATACATATTATTTGAAGAATGAATTTACAAAGGCCTTGGCATGCTATGAAAAATCACTATCATTAAAACAACAGCTTAATGATT
Organism: Bacteroidales bacterium; assembly: GCA_041658145.1. Classification (GTDB taxonomy): domain Bacteria; phylum Bacteroidota; class Bacteroidia; order Bacteroidales; family CG2-30-32-10; genus JBBAAT01. The sequence goes on from JBBAAT010000098.1 coordinate 5,898, forward strand.
CTTCAGGAATAGCGTTAGCTCTTGATAATATTGGAACTGTTTTTTGCAGCCAGGGAAAATTTGCGCAAGCGCTTAAATATTGTTTACATGCCGTTAGTATAAGTGATAAGATAAACGACCAAAATTATTTAAGTAATTCATTAACTCACACAGGCAGGGTTTATGCCAAGTTAAAAGAATATTACAAAGCACAGGAATTTATTAACAGAAGCATCCGGATATCAGAGGCTATCGGATATAATGAGAATTTACTTTATGCTTATTCAATTCTTTCTGAAATCTATGCTGAACAGGGAAATAAAATTGAGGCTTATAATTATTTAAAAAAATATTCTGTCCTCAGAGATTCCATTTATGATTACAAATCGTTGCAGAAAATAGAAAATTTAAAATTCAAATACGAAACAGAAAAAAAAGAGCAGGATATTCAATTACTTAAAAAAGACAAAGAGCTTCAGACATCGGAGTTGTTAAAAAATCAGGAAACTATTAAAAGAAAAAATACCGTATTCTTTTTTATAATAAGTGGTTTTATATTGGCGGTTATTGCTGTTGTAATCATTTTAAACCAGAGAAGAAAAAATGAAAAAATAAAAATGGAAAAACAGCTTTCCGACCTTGAACATAAAGCATTGCAATTACAAATGAATCCTCATTTTATATTCAATTCATTAAATTCAATAAGCAATTATATCGCGAAAAACGAAACGGAAACAGCTCGAACATACCTGGCAATGTTTGCAAAACTTATGCGGCAGGTGCTCGAAAATTCAAGAGCGGCTGATGTCCCTCTGCAAAAAGAAATAGATACCCTTAAGTATTATCTTGAGCTTGAAAAAATGCAATGTGATAATAAATTTGAATTTTATATAGATGTGGATAAAAAAATAGATGTGGATGCATTAACAATATCTCCTATGTTAATTCAGCCTTTTGTTGAAAATTCGGTTATTCATGGCATAAAACCTAAAAAAGAAAAAGGAAGAATTAATATAAGATTTGGGCTTGAAGATTCTTACTTATTATGCGAAATTGAAGACGATGGAGTAGGTCGTTCAAACAAAACAACGGAAGCAGGTTCTTCACATAAATCTTATGCAACACAGATCACGCAGGAACGTTTAAAAATCATAAATAAAAATGAGCAGTTTTTTATTCATTACAAAGATCTGAACAACCTTCAGGCGAACAAAACCGGAACACTTGTGAGTTTTAAATTGTTGTACAAGCAAGAATTGTAGGATCAAACTACATCAGATTGTTGTCAGAATAAAATTATTGCTTAAATTTGATTTTTATTTTCTTGTATGATAACCGCAATTGTAATTGACGACCAAAGGGATTGCAGAGAAATGCTGATAAAAGATGTCACATCTTCCTGCCCCGATGTTATTATGATCGGCGAAGCCGACGGCGTTAAAACAGGTGTGCGCGCTATATATGAGCATATCCCCGATCTTGTTTTTCTTGATGTAAACATGGATGACGGCACAGGCTTCGATCTGCTGGAAATTATTGCAAAAGAAAAAGGAGGTATTGAAAAAATTAATTTTAAAATAATTTTCACTACGGCTTATGAGCAATTTGCAATTAATGCTTTTAAATACAGCGCTGTTGATTATTTGCTGAAACCAATCATACTTTCCGATCTTAAAAATGCCGTTGAAAAAATTAAAACCATTACCAACCTTGCCGATTCTCAAAAGAAACTTGGCGTTTTATATGATAATTTTAAAAATACCACAAGAACAAAAAAAATTGTGTTTAGCACGTTTGATGCTTTTTGCGTGTATAATATTGATGAAATTATGAGATGCGAAGCGCAAAGCAACTACACAAAATTTTACTTTTCCGATGGTAAAAACATTCTTGTTTCAAAAACCATGAAGGAATACGAAGAGTTGCTTACCTGCCACGATTTTGAAAGAGTTCATATTTCGCATATTGTAAATCTCAACTTTATTAAAAAGATTTCCAAAACCGAAGGCGGACAAATTATAATGAAAGATAATACTTCTGTCCCTTTATCTCAATCAAAGAAAAAATCACTGCTCGAAAAATTGGAGAAGATATAAGTTGTAAGGCACAAGTTACAAGGCATAAGCAGTAATTCATTTTCAAATTATCTCATCTTCAAATTTTCAAATTACTTTATTTTCAAATCATACATATTTTCCTTTCTGCCTTAGCAAATGTCAACTTATTTCCAAATCTCAAATCCTAAATCATTTCCCCGTCCACTAACTCAAACACCATTTCCACTCATTAATATCCCATACCGGATAAATAGCCCCATAAGACAAAAACAAGTGGCTATACATTTGTCGCAAATAAAAAATTAATGTCCGATAATTAAAAAAAATGTTTAACTAAAACTTAAAGACAATGAAAACAAAATTTGACACTTCTTGACAGTCATTTCGGACTGACAAGAAATTTTAATTATAAAAAAGTGGAGACCAGAACCCACTTTTAAAAACGGGGCGACACCGAAAAGCCATACGAGTAGGAAAAAAATTTAAATTAAAGAAAATGAAAAACAAAATTACTTTATTAACAATCGTGCTCGCCTTATATGGTTTGAGCATTTATGCTCAAACCAATCTTAATTTTGAAAATTGGACAGGTAATGAACCAAATGGATGGACTACATCTAATAGTTTTACACAACCAAATGGTGGCGCACAAACAGTGTTTAAGGTAACTACTAATCCTGGACAAGGCAGCGCATCTGTAAAAATGGTTACAGGAAGTTGTCCTGATTGTCCTGGTTTTTCTATTCTCGGAATTCCTACTCCCCTTCCGAATCCATTGGGAGGTAGTATTCAATTAGGAACATTTGAGAATACTGGTATTTCGTACACACAGCGACCTATTTCCATGGATTTTAAGTATAAATCAAACCCTATGGGAAATGATGCTGGGGGATTTCAGGTAGAATTAACAAGGTATAATTCGACTACCGAAGAAGATGAAACTATTGGAGAGGGGTACTTTGAAGTTAATAGCGCAGTAACTACATGGACAAGTATGAATATTCCCATTGTATATTACTCAAGTTTGCAACCAGATAAAATGAATATCTTTGCAGCTTCCAGCATCGGTTCTATCCCCGATTTTTCTGCTTTTGGACTTCCAAGTCCTTCGCAGTTAGGTTTGCCAACTCCTGTAGCTGGAAGTGAATTTTATCTTGATGCTATTGTGTTTAATATGCCTTCCTGTGCGGGGTTTACTATATCTGTTACTGGCACTAACGAAACCAGTTTAGGGGCAAATGATGGAACCGCCACAGCAACCCCTAATGGAGGTGCCACACCTTATTCATATTCTTGGAGTAATTTGGCTGCCACTCAATCCATTAATGGTCTCATCCCTGGTTATTATAATGTTATCGTTACTGATGCTA
>JBBAAT010000099.1:0-9289 GCA_041658145.1 Bacteroidales bacterium
TGAAGCGAGTTCGGGAACCACACCTCCGAATTTCCGATGTACGTCCTGGTTGGCAGTTACGTTAGAGAGGATGTGGGTTTTGTTGATAACAGCCGCCGAGGTGTCGTCGCACGAAGATTCTATTCCTAAAATAAATGTGCTCATTTTGCATTTATAATTTAGTACCTGACATTCAATTATCATAACTACACAGCCGATGAAAAAATAAATAGAACGCTGATTCGCCATGGCTAACGCTGATGATTATGATGATCACAGATAAAATAAAATTTTATTTAATCATAAATTTTATGATGAACAAAATAAAAATCATATTTAATCATAAGCAATCTGCGTCATCAGCGTTCTATTCCATTGCCTGAGTAGTTTTTAATTATCAAAAGTATCAAAAAAATAAGAAAAATATTATTTTACTTTTTGCTGGCTGTTATCTTACTGCCTGTCTTTCTCATTTTAATACTGCAATTCAGTTTTGTTCAAACCTTTGTGGCACAAAAATGCGCGGCTTACTTGTCGGCTGAACTGCAGGCCGAAGTTAAGGTAGGATCAATTAACATAACTTTTCTTTTCGACGTAGTACTTGAGGATGTGATAATTAATGACCTTCATAACAACCCGATGCTTGATGTAAAAACATTGATCATTGACATGAATAATATTTATTTCAACAGAGGTGTAATAAGCGTTGACAAGCTTGTGCTGGAAAAGGCAAAAATAAACCTTGTTAAATACAAAAACGAAAAAACCTTGAATTATCAGTTCATTGCTGATTATTTCAGGTCGGATGACACTACAACGACCAAAGACAGCAAAAACTGGAAAATTTGGGCAGGTTCACTTGTGCTGATTGACAACCATTTTAAATATCAGGATCAAAACAAACCGGCGCAGGAAAAGGGTATCGATTTTAATAATCTTGATATTTCTAGCGTCAATACCATAATTAATAATCTGGCGATAATCAAAGATACTATTTATGCTGACATTCGTTCGTTGTCGCTAAATGACAAAAGCGGTTTTAATCTTAAGCGATTTTCTGCTTTGGCAAAGATCAGTCCTGCCGGAATTAATGCAAAAAATCTGCATATCGAAACTTCGGGTACTTCTCTTTCCATGAACCTTGCATTTGATTTTACAAGTTACGATGATTTCAGTGAATTCATTGATAAAGTGAAGATAGAAGCATTGTTTAAACCTTCAAGGCTTGATCTGAATGATATTGGTTATTTTGCACCAGAGTTACTCGGAATGGATAATATAATTAATCTTTCCGGAGAGATAAAAGGAAAAATTTCAAATTTAAAAGGAAATGATTTTCAGTTTCTTTATGGCAAGTCAACGTATTTTCTTGGCAATTTCAATATTTCCGGATTACCAGATATAGAAGGCACATACATTAATTTCAAAATAAAGAATTTCTTTATCTGCCAACAAGATATCCGATCTTTTAAATTTCCTTCATCTGAAGGCATACAGCAGCTTTCACTTCCTGAAGAAATAGTGAGGTTTGGAAATGTACGATTCACAGGTGTGTTTACAGGCTTTTACAACGATTTTGTAGCGTACGGAGATTTTTACACAGATATGGGCAAAATATCCACTGACCTTACTCTCAGGAAGAATACGAGGACAAATCAAATCGAATACAGCGGAAAAGTAGCGACAGCCAACCTGTACCTTGGGCGAATACTTTCTATGCAAGAGGATCTTGGATTTATTAGCATGAATGCGGATGTTACAGGCTCAGGGCTTGATGCTGAAAATGCTGAAATAAAAATCAAAGGAAATATTGCTTCCATTGATATTATGAATTATCATTATAAGAACATTAAGATGGAAGGAAATTTGGTCAGGAAGAAGTTTAACGGGCTTTTGAAAATTAACGATGATAATGTAAAATTTGATATTGATGGGATGGTTGATTACAGTAAAAATATTCCAGTGTTCAATGTTGAATCAAAAATTGAAAATTTACGTTTTTCGAAGTTGCATATCCTCGACCTGGCAGACGATTCCTTATCTTCTTTATCAACAGAACTTAAATTGAATTTTGAAGGAAATACAATTGATAATTTACAAGGAACCATTCGTGCCAAAAACACTTCTTATGCATACAAGGGGGAAAAATATTTTCTGAAAAATTTTATAGTAAGCAACACAGCGGAGGAGACTGGAAATAAAACGTTGATAATAACTTCTGACTACGTGGATGCGGATATTTCAGGAAATTTTATGTTTAAAAATCTCTACTTCTCATCGCTGAAATTTATAAAAGATTATATGCCTTCATTCAGCACGTGGATCAAAGATAGCATACCACAACAATCCCGCATGTGCGGGATTGAATATTTTATCAAACTAAAAAATACTTCTCCTTTATGTAAGCTTTTTATACCTAAACTTGCGGTTTCTGCAAATACTGTTTTGAAAGGAAACTATAACTCAAAACAAAGTTTACTTGATCTGAATGTTACATCTGCTTTAATACAGTACAATGGTTATAAATTCAAGGACTTCTTTTTAAGCTGTAAAACACAGGATTCAAAGATTAATATTAATCTCGGATGTGAGCGGATCGCTGTTTCTGACAGTCTCGGACTTGATAACTTTACGCTAAAAAGTGTTACACGCAACGACAGCATCAATTACAACCTGACATGGGAAAACAATAATGACCAAATTAAGAACAGTGGTAATATCGTTGGTTTCCTTACATTTTTTCAGCGACCGAAAATTGAGTTGAAATTCATTGATGCAACACTTGTAGTTAATGATACTGCGTGGAAGATAGATCAGGGTAATGACATTTTCTTTGACAGCAATGCCGTTACGATAAATAACCTGGTGGTTTCTTCTGAAAAACAGCAGTTGAAAATTTCAGGAGGCATTTCAGAGAATCCTGCTGATATCCTGCATGTAAACTTTAAAGATTTTAATGTATCGGATCTTGACATGCTTACTTCAACATCGGGTTTTGATTTTGACGGTTATTTAAATGGCGATGTAGATGTTTCAAATGTATACAAATCACTCAATATTGTATCGAACCTTGTGATCAGTGATTTATATGTTAATAAGGAAAAACTCGGAAAAGCTATTCTTATAAATACATGGGATGATCAGAAAAAAACTGTAACCATCAATGCAGATATTTTGTATGATGGAGCGTCAGGGACAAACAAACCTATTTCCGTTTCGGGAAATTATTATCCGGAAAGTGAAAAGGAAAATTTTGACCTGGATATTGACCTGACAAATTTTAAATTGAAATTGCTTGAAAAGTACTTATCGGGCTTTTCGTCTAATTTAAAAGGATTTGCAACCGGGAAACTGAAATTGAAAGGTACGGTGGATGAACCGGATATTAATGGACATCTTTTCCTTATGGTGAAAGGGTTTAAGATTGATTACCTCAACGAAAATTATACGTTTACCGACAGTATTTTTGTAAATAAAAATTCTTTTTCGTTTGACCACGTAGTATTAAATGATGCATACGGAGACACTGCTATTTGCGATGGGAAAATATTTCATAAAAATTTTAAAGATTTCGAATTCGACCTTACTTTTAAACCCTATAAATTTCAATGTCTGAACACGAATCCATCTCTTAATAATCTTTTTTATGGTACGGCTTATGTTTCAGGGTTAGTGAAGATTACAGGCAATGAAAAAAATATCAATATTGATGTTTCAGCAAAGACAGAAAAAAACACACATTTATTTATCCCCATTTCAAGTGAATCAGAGATGTCCGACAACAATTATATACGGTTTGTAAATAGCAAATCGAAAGCAAGCCTGGATGAAAATTACAATGTGGATCTTTCAGGCATACAGATGAATTTTGTGTTGGATGTTACGAATGATGCAGAAGTTCAGATCATCTTTGATTCAAAAATCGGAGATATTATAAAAGCACGAGGTAACGGAAATATTAAAATGGAAATCACAACCCTTGGCGATTTCAATATGTATGGCGATTACGTGATAGAACAAGGGGATTACCTGTTTACACTGAAGAATGTAATTAATAAAAAATTTATAATCGAAAAAGGTTCTTCTATTAAATGGAACGGCAACCCTTACGATGGCATTGCTGATATAACAGCAGTATATCATGTAAAAACTTCTTTGTTTAACCTGAATCCCGCAGATTCAAGCTCGGAAAATAAAAAAAGAATTGACGTAGATTGTTTACTCAGCATGAAAGATAAAATTTTCAATCCTACAATTACTTTCGGTATCGATCTCCCCAACAGCGATGATGTTAAGAAAAACCTTGTGAAAAGTCATACCAGTACCGAAGAAGAAATGAACCGCCAGATATTTTCTCTTCTTATTTTAAATAGTTTTACCACTGAATCAAATATTTTAAACTCTGTTGGTACAGGGCTTGGTTCCACATCTACCGAAATGCTGTCGAATCAGCTTTCCAACTGGCTTTCGCAGATCAATAAAAATTTTGATATAGGTGTCAACTATCATCCCGGAACTCAAATGACAAGCGAAGAAATGGAGGTTGCTTTGTCAACGCAGATATTCAACGACCGGCTTAGTATAGATGGCAATGTTGGAGTTTCTAATAATCAGGGAAATGCATCAAAAGCAAGCAATATTGTCGGCGATGTTAATTTAGATTACAAACTTACAGATCGATTCCATGCCAAATTCTATAACAAATCCAATACTGTAGACCTTCTTAATAGTAATTCTCCTTATACCCAGGGGATAGGTATTTTATACCGCAAAGAATTTGATGCATTCAGCGAACTTTTTCGGAAAAAGAAAAAGATGATTCAGTGAAGTTGAAGAATTAAAAACAGTCAATTGTCATTAGTCATTGGTCATTAGTAGTCATTCGCTTTGCTGTCATTAATAGTCATTCGCTTCGCGTCATTATTGGTCATTCGCTTCGCTGTAATTCATGGTCATTCGGCTTCGCCGTCATTAATAGTCATTCATTGTTGTTTATTGTTTTTTTGCCGATTGTGGACTGCCGACTGCAACCTTTATAAAATTTCAATGAATTTATTAATTGGCACCTCTGAAAACCTCATCGTCATTGCGAACCATGAGGAACGAAATGGGAAGCAATCTTATGTAGTATGCTTCAATGTTGAGATTGCTTCGGTCGTACCTTCCTCGCAATGACGTTCTAATTGAGTTTTTAGAGATGCCCTAATATCAATGAATATCCTAATATCAATAAATATCATTCCCAATTCTGCATTCTTAATTCATAATTCTTAATTCTTAATTCCCTTACAAAACGTGCCCCATCTTTTTTTTCTTTGTTTCAAGATAGAATTTATTATGCTTGTTGGGTTTAATAATGATAGGTATGTTTTCGACAATATGAAGTCCGTAACCGGTTAATCCTGCCCTTTTGGTTGGGTTGTTCGTTATAAGGCGAATATTGGTAATTCCAAGGTCGCGCAGTATCTGGGCTCCAATACCATAATCACGTTCATCCGGCTTAAAGCCTAAAGTAAGATTAGCTTCTACAGTATCTTTGCCCTGTTCTTGCAGGTGATAAGCCTTCATCTTGTTAAGCAAACCAATTCCGCGCCCTTCCTGGTGCATATAGAGAATTACACCTTTACCTTCTTTTTCGATCATTTTCATTGACTCGTGCAATTGTGCGCCGCAGTCGCAACGACATGAACCAAAAATATCACCGGTAACACACGATGAATGTACTCTCACCAGCACGGGTTCTTTTTTCCCCCAGGTACCTTTCACCAGTGCAATGTGTGTGCGGTCGTTCGTAAGCTGACGATAGGCATATAGTTGAAAATATCCCCATTCTGTGGGCAGATCAACCATCACTTCTTTCGAGACAAAGCTTTCATTCTTGATTCTGTGTGCGATCAGATCCTGGATGGAAACAATCTTCAGGTTGAATTTCTTTGCAATTTTAAATAATTCGGGCAGTCTGGCCATGGTGCCATCGCTATTCATTATTTCTACCAAGGCTCCCACAGGGGATAATCCTGCCAGTCTTGCAAGATCGACAGTCGCTTCTGTATGCCCGGCTCTTTGCAGGACACCGGCGCTTTTTGCTTTCAAAGGGAAAATATGCCCCGGCCTTCCTAAATCCACGGGCTTTGTTTTAGGATTAGTAAGAGCTTTGATTGTTTTCGCCCTGTCGCCGGCGGAGATTCCTGTGGTACATCCATGACCGATCATATCTACTGAAACAGTAAAAGCTGTTTCATGTGAGGATGTGTTTTTTGCAACCATCATTTCCAGTCCAAGCTCCTCACACCGTTTTTCTGTGATAGGAGCACAAATAAGTCCTCTGCCATGGGTTGCCATGAAATTAACGATCTCCGGAGTTATGGTTTGTGCGGCACAGATAAAGTCTCCTTCATTTTCGCGGTTTTCATCGTCCACTACAATAATCACTCTGCCTTGCCTGAATTCGTCAATCGCTTCTTCTATCGTATTTAATTTATGAGCCATTTTTTATTATATATACTGTTATATTGAAAGAAATCAGCCTGCCTTGCCGGTAGGCAGGGTTTGAGGTTTTTGGGACATGGCGGTTAGTTTAGTAATTGGTTAAGGGGAAGCAGTAATTCCCCAATAACCATAGACCATTAACCAAACCAACAGCCCTGCCTGCCGGTAGGCAAGTAAAACCATCAACCATAGACCATGATAGGTTTTTCTAAACCTGTTTTACTTTAGTATAAATGGATGTACAAAAGTAGTTTTTTTTAATTTAGCCGGATTAAATTAAAGAATAGTTTCCGAAATATTTACTAGGGCAAAAAATATTGTTGCTCCTGCATACCAATTATTTTATTTATACGAAGGTTAAAATATTAATAAAATATAGTTGACTTTATATTTTTAATAAAGTATATTTGCTATTCCATAAATTAATTGCTATGAAAAGTGTTTATATTTCCCTGTTTTTCATTGTTTTTCTGCTGTCACAAAGTGTCTATGCCGTTAATTCAATGAATAAGTTTGTATCTTCCTCCGAAATATATAATAATACTTCACTGCCTGTATTCCATACTAATTTAATAATAGATGTGCATAAGTTGAGCCCTGAAATCAATAGTACTTCATGCGAGTACCCGATTTGTTTTTCTGAAATTAATACAGGTTTGATTTATTTTGTGGAATATAAAAACAGTAAAAATGCAGCAGGGACAAAGGATTTCTTTTTTTCAAGATACGACAGCATAAAATTGTTATGGGAGAAACCAATCAATATTTCGAAGGAATATTTAAAATTCTGCGAAGAGAATAAAATAATGAAATTCAAGGAGCTTTATGTAACAATTGACAATGATATATATCTGATAAACTTAAAAAATAAAGAATTTTCCTTGCAAAAACTGAACATTAATACCAGGTACATTGAATCCGGTCCTTGCTTAAGCCATGATGGAAATACTCTGTATTTCGTAAGCGACAGGAAAGGCAGCTTTGGAGGCAGGGATATTTATGCTTCGGAACGATTGTCTGACGGTAAATGGAGCGAACCATATAATCTGGGAAAAGAAGTTAACACAAACGATGATGAAGAAAGTCCGTTTATCATGCTTGATGGTGTTACTCTTTGTTATAGTTCGAAAGGCCATAACAGTTACGGTGGATATGATATTTATACGTCAACCCAGGATGCAGAAGGGATGTGGTCAAAACCGGAAAACCTTGGCGCTCCTGTTAATTCTACCTCTGATGATTATTATTACATAACTGATCCTTTTGGAGAACGGGCATATTATTCATCGGATAAGCTGGAAAAAGGAAATCAGGATATTTTCTATGTATACTGAGCGAATGAGTTTGCAAGGATATTGAGCGAAGTCGAAATATTGCAAACGCGTTCAGTCGAAGTATAATCTATAATTCCGCAGGAAAATAATTATTTTTAACTGCAAATAAGCCTGTTCAGTTTTTCATTTATACTCTTCCAGTTATAATTTCTTATTACAAACTGATATCCCTGGATACCTATATGTCTTGCTGTTTGTTCATCTTCTAATAATGAAAAAATAAGAGAGGCATATTCTTCGGGAGAATTTCCTATAAGTATTTCGTGCTTGTTTAAAGCGCCAAGTGCGCTGTTTGCAAGGGTTGAAGTGATGCAGGGGAGTTGCATAGCCATGGCTTCAAGTAGTTTGTTTTGCATGCCTGTTCCTATCTGCATAGGGGCTATAAATATTCCGGCTTTTGCATAGCACTCGCGCATATCTTTTACCCAGCCTGTTACTGTTACATTATCTGATCTCAGTGAATAAACTAAAGGAGAAGAATTAGCGCCGGCAATTAAAAGTTTTATTCCATGATACTTTTTAACAACAATTGGTAGAATTTTTTTTACCAGGAACTCAGCGCTGTTTATATTAGGCGCATATCCCATGTTTCCTGTAAACAACAGGTCGAATTCCTTTTCACGAACAAGAGGTTTGTAGAAACCGGCGTCCACTCCATTTGGAATTACCACAATTTTATTTTTCTCCGGATGCCGGATCAGTTCTCTGTCGGGATAAGAAATGATAGTTTTATTATCAAAGAGGTCAAAAATTTCCGTCTCATATTTTATAAGCCGTTTGAACTCTGCTTTTAACAGAGGTTTTAAATAAAATGGAGCAGAAGGTATCCTTCGTTCTATACCTTTAGAAAATACATCCTGGTAATCTAAAGTCTTTTTTATTTTCTGATTTTTTACATATTCTGCAACTCTTACAAGCTGGCAAAAAATCCTGTCGGGTTTTATTTCATTAATCAGGGTTTCGATCTTCCTGCAATTTGTTTTATTATAAAAATACCCGATTTGAAAGGGTTTCCCATTAAATAAAGTCTTTAATAAATTTACAAATCTTGCCCATTTCGGGAGATTAAAAATGTGAATAGACTTGCAGAAAGGCTTTAAGGCGATGAGAGCATCAGGATGAACTTTTGTATCGTTCAAAGCGCAAAGGTGAATTTCATTATAAGCAGATAAATATTTTACCTGGTTAAACGCACGCAGTTTATCCCCTTTTTCAAGAGGAAACGGAACTCTGGGTAATAATACAAAGATTTTCATCTGCTATATAAAAAACAAAAATAGAATAAATATTATTTTGATGTGCTCGGTTTCGATAGCAATTAGAATCAAACTATTATGCATAACCCCTGCCTGATTGCATCATGCAGGCAGGGAATTACAAATCGCAAATGTCACTCTGAGCCAGCCATTGCGTGGGCTCATATCTTTGCAAAATTAATAATTTTAACAATCTAAAAACACAAAAGTACAAACGTAAAACAGCGAGGG